>MHXP01000040.1:1726-2955 GCA_001824485.1 Planctomycetes bacterium GWA2_39_15
GAAATCGTCATATCTGTAAGGGGGGCTCCAGGATAAGGCATATACTGATAGATGGCCATACGACAAGCAGGATTAATTTTTTTGAAATCTTTACAAAGTTTAACAGTCGCAAGAATATCTTCATCTGTCTCAAAAGGAAATCCAAATATAAACGTATGTACAGTAACTATTCCCATATCACGCAAATGAGAATTAAGAGATTTCATTTTTTGATAATCGGCTTTTTTGTTAAGTATTGCCTGAATCTTATGAGATCCCGTTTCTGGAGAATAAGCTACATAATCACAAAATCCAGGCAACTCTCGTATAATTTCATCCTTATATGTATGAAAATTACTACGAATAGCAGAAATCTTAAATTTTCTACTTTTAAAATTCCTTATAAGTTCTAAGGCGCGACGAGGATTAAGAACAAAATTCTCATCTGAAATCTCAAATATATCAAACCCATAATTACTATTGAGTAACTCTGTCTCACGCATTATACGGTCTATGCTAAAAGACCGCCACATACTCCCCCCTTCAATAGTATCTACCCCGTGCTTATAGCAATAAGTACAATTGTATGGGCATCCCCTCGATGTTGTGATAGTTGCAAGAATCGGATACTGTGCAGGATTAAGAAAATCCTTTAAATGTCTCCATGTAGGAACTGGCAACATATCAAGCGGTTCTATTCTACCAGGTGGCGGTGTTTTGACAATAACTTTATCCTGCTTGAAGTAAAGTCCATTGACCGTCTTAAGCGATTTTCTTTCTCCCAGTGCTTTTGCTAACTCTACAATAGTATAGTCACCCTCACCGTAACAGATAATATCTACAAGAGGATGTGAAATAGTTTGTTCTGGATAAATAGTTGGATGTACCCCACCCCATACTAATGGAACTTCATTTTTACAAATTAACTTTATAGCCCTAGCAATTTCGAGACCATTTTTAATTTGCGATCCTGTCATAGTTGAGATACCAACAAACAGTACTTCACCAATCCTGTAGATCTTTTCTAGTATCTCCTCTATCGGAGTTAATCTCTGATCAAATAAAAAAACAGAAAATCCTGATTCCTCAAGTGTCGCGGCTAAACACATAATGGAAAGAGGTGCATAAATCCTTTTTATATCATGGATATCCTGCCTACGTTCTTTGGAATATCCACGCGTGGGTCTTGGATAAATTAAAACAATATTTTTCACAATCAATACTCTCCTATACAGTTTCTTATTATTTCT
>MHXP01000040.1:3041-5602 GCA_001824485.1 Planctomycetes bacterium GWA2_39_15
AAATCTATTGGTTCATCTATATCCACAGATCTTTCCAATGGCATGATATGCACTCCTGCACTATTTGCAATGATAGTGCCTTCAGAAAATAGCGATTCTCGTCTGGTTGCATAGACTGCACCGTTTGGAGTAACCAGTTGAGGCAACGACTGGTAAATACCACGATCCCCCTTTAAATCGCCTTCTACAAATGGCTCTACCCTATAATTTTCTTTCACTCGAAACATCCACTCAGGTCTTTCACGTACGATACTTGCCGAAAAAACAGCGTTGAATTCTTCATTTGAAAATAAAATATCAATGCATTTGTCAATGTCGCTACTCAGGCAAAATGGTGTTGTCGGTTGCATTGAAACAACAACATCTATTTTATTCGATTCCTGATTCTCTACAAACTCAACAGCATGCTGTGTTACCCACTCTGATGGACAATCTTCCGACAATTTTTCTGGACGAATAAAGGGAACTTCTGCACCACACTCCAGAGAAATCCTTTTAATTTCAGGATGGTCAGTTGACACGATAATCCGCCGTAAATATTTGCTACCCAGAGCAGCCTTTATCATATAAGAAATCAAAGGTCTTCCAGCTAAGGGACGAATATTTTTTAATGGAATTCTTTTCGAACCACCTCTCGCATGAATCACCCCTATTATATTAAGTTTATTATCCCCGTCCTTTACCATTTGTATCCTACCTCAGCAACAATCGCACTCCTTCTCAAAAACTCTATATTTTCAAACACCTTTTCAAAAGCACTCACAACATCCTTCATTTCGTCGATTCCATTGGGGCGATTTATATGGTAAAACCAGATAAATTTCTCTCTCAATATATTCTCAGCTATTGGACAGTCCCCTGACTTATATTCCCGCTTATAATTATATAAATGACATGACCATGGACATTGCTCCCTACCGTAGGCAATTTTCTTCAGAAAAAGCGGGTTCTCATACATCAAACGCAGATAACCAGAACCAACTGGAATACCTTCGGCTCTCAGAGCGGCTAATATTTTTTGTCGACCAACTCCCGTTACTCGATTATCATATAATAAAGGAAAAACATGAGGAACTACTCCTGATTTATAAACTGGGACTGAAACCCCAGACAAATTTTTAAGTTTGTCTACCAAAAATAGGGTGTTTTCGGTCCGAACACGATTATTTTCGTCGAGCTTGGCAAGTTGAGCAACACCTAAGGCAGCTGTTAATTCGGTCATTCTGAAATTCATTCCCACTATATTAACTAAAGAATCCTCATCCCAACTACTATCGGGAATAGACTCACCATGATTCCTAATTAGACGTATCTTTTTCGCTAAAAGTGGATTTTTGGTAATTACCATACCGCCCTCACCTGTTGTCATATTTTTAGTTTCCTGGAAACTAAAAACACCTATGTCGCCAATTGTGCCAACATAATTACCCTTGTATTTTGTCCCTGGAGATTGCGCACAATCTTCTATTATTATCAGGTTATGGCGTTTTGCAATCTTCATAATTGCATCCATATCAGCTGCATTCCCTAACAGATGGACAACCAAGATCGCCTTTGTTTTTGGTGTAATAGCTTTTTCAATCTCGTTTGGATCAAGACAATAATTTTTACAATCAACATCAACAAATACAGGGATTGAATTAAAAAGCAGAATACTTGTAGCGGTGGCATTAAAAGACATGCACGTTGTTATAACTTCGTCACCAGGACCAATTCCAGCAGATCCTAATGCAGCTGACAATCCAGAAGTTGCTGAATTTACCGATATTGCATAAGGGACTCCAAATTTTTTAGCAAATTCAGCCTCAAATCGCCGCACCATTTTACCACCTAGGAAAGTAAAATATTGACTCTCATAACTTTCGGCTTCTACGGAAGACATTGTTAATTGTTTCTCGATATCCTTAGACGGACTACCCATAAAACGAGAAAATTCTCTTTTCTCCAATATCTGTTTTACATACTCCCATTCTCGTTCATCTACAACAACTGAAGTTTTAAATGGTTCTTCCCGAACAGGTACTCCTCCAAATATTGCTAGCTTAGACATTTTTTACCTCAAATCGTTTCTTTGCCAATATAATCAAATGATCCGCAGTTTCAACATGCAACTTATCATAAATTTTACTTAATACACCTCCAATTGCTCTTAATATTTTATTTTTTTTTGACGTAAAAGTAAAATGAGTCGCACCCATAATTTTACCACCTATTTCAAAACCTGATCTTCCCAAACAATATCTAAGCGAATTCATAGTGGGAATCCCTTGTACATAATCACCATATCTTTTAAAAAAGGAATTTCTGTAATCATTATAATACAGCGATTTCCCTTGATGACATTTGATGAGAATAAATCCTCCTGGAATCAACATATCATTTATTTTAGCTAAACTTTTTTTAAAGTCGACAAAATAATATATGACTTCCATCACAGAAATTAGAGAAAATTTCATCTGCAGCAAATCTTTTGGAATATTTTCTGGAAATGAAGCTAAAATAACATTTAAATCATGTTGCCTTGCAAACTTTGAAGCTTCTTCATTTTTTCCAAGACCATA
>MHXP01000040.1:5758-7857 GCA_001824485.1 Planctomycetes bacterium GWA2_39_15
AACACCTTGATTTATTATTTTTGTAGGATTACTTGAAAATATTTTTTCGTTACACTCTAATGTGGAGCAATAATCTCCGCTTTCACTTTCATTCATTCGTGGATGAGGAAACAAAGTTCCACACTCACTACATATAAAAATATCCGCATATCCACCCCCTCTTAATTTTTGATTTCCACGATATAGATTTGCATTCTCGTGATAACAGAAAGGGCAATTATAAAGCATTTTTAGTCCCCACCTTTACTAGAATACCCTGTTTCTTTGCAGACTCAAGCATAGCAAGACTCATCGCTAAGGCATAAAGTCCGTCTTTTCCTGTACAGTTGGCTTCGGATTTCTCACCGTCTATTACTTTAACAATATCAGTTACTGCTTCTACAAACCTATCTATTGTTTGTGGGGTATTCACCGGCACCACAGACAACTCTCTATATCCAGAATATCTTAAGCTTTCAACAAACGAAAACAACTCTATCTTTTCTCCATTCTCTAAAATTCTGACCCTTCCTTCAGTTCCTATTACATCAACTTCAAAAATAAGAGCTTCCCTCTTCCCTGTTGCAATCACAGTACATGGAATATGCTTACCGAATTGAATCCATCCAGATATATTTGGGTCGTTATTCTCTAGATTAAAAGAAATTCCACTTACGGTTTCTGGATTTTCTTGAATTAACATCCTTATAGTATCAAACAAATGTGTTCCAATATTAAAAACTTGTCCAGGGTAAAGTGCATTTATCGCTTTTATATTCCCAATTTTCCCACCTTGAATAATTTTCTTCACATACAAATAACGCTCATCCCATCTGCGTGTATGGTTAACTGAGAGTAGCACCTGTTTATTCTTACACTTTTGGACTAACTCTTTTGCCTCTTCAATAGTTGAAGCCAGAGGTTTCTCACAAAATATCCCTTTTACAGGATATTCAAGCACTTCTTTCAAAATGTGATAATGACTTTCTGTGGGAGTGCAGATTGACACAATGTCAATACTGAGATTTCCCATCAGTTCTTTTGTCGTTTTAAATACAGGAACATTTTTATATTGCTGCTTAAACAGATTGATTTTCCCATCATTGACCTCAACTGCTCCTACTAATTCAGTCTTCTCACATTTCCCATATGCAGACACATGACTCCATGTTTCTTTTCTCAAGTTATCAAGATTAAACTGAAACCCTATATTACCAAGCCCAATGACTGCTGTTTTATACACCATTCCACGCACTCATACTCTGGTTATGAATCACCCAGCATCCTTACTCCCTTTTTGTACCCATCCCATTCGCCAATATCAATCCAACCTTTAGAAATCGGATAGACTGCTATCTTTTCTTTTTTAACAATGATATTTATCAATTCGTCCATATTGATCATTTTCCCACTTAACAGGTATGATATCACCTCTGGTTCCATAACATAGACACCGGTATTTATCATTACATCATGCACAGGCTTTTCTGCTATCTCCTGCAATTTCCCGTTTGACATTCGAAGCACACCGAATGGAATTTTTACTTCACTATGACTGCCAACGATCGTTATGCACGCATTATTTTCCTTATGCCATATTAAGATTTCTTCAAAGTTTACATCTAATAACGAATCACAATTCACCACAAAGAAGCTATCAGCAACCTTATCCTTTAGGAGTGACAAACTGCCAGCCGTCCCCAAATACTCATTTTCTTCTTCCCAATTAACAGTATATGGATAATTGTTTTCTTTCAGAAACAGCTTTATATATTCTTTTTTGTAATTCAGCGTAAAAATAAAATTATGAAAACCTTGATTATAAAATCTTTCCATTATTATTTCTATTACCGGTCTATCACCAATAGGTATTAAAGGCTTCGGTAATATCCTTGTAAATGGGTCCAAGCGGGTTCCTTTCCCACCTGCCATTATAACCACCTGGTTTGAATGGAGTTTATTGGCTTTTAATTGCCTTTTCCCTGCCAGAATATCTGTCCACAAAATAACATCAAGAATTATTCCATCGTCATCCAACACAGGTATCGGCTCGATCTTTGTTTTGAGCATCAAACTTTTCACATATTCTTCTTTATCCTGCATATCAGCCTTGATAAACA
>MHXP01000041.1 GCA_001824485.1 Planctomycetes bacterium GWA2_39_15
GCCAGCCCCAAAGTTCTTAGCGACGATAATGTGCTTATTCTCGCAAACGGCAACACCGCCGATATTCCCAGACGTTTCTATTCCGAGTACTTTCATAACTATAACAAAATATCAGAAAATTATTTTAAAATGAAACACTTTTATTATTTTCCCTTGCAATATGACTTTAAAACTCTTTACTATAGGAAATATTTATTCGCTATAGTACAAACACATATAGTTTGGAGTGATATTACTATTTTACAATGATTCACGGTTAATAAAAACATATCTTTAAAAAGGCGCTATCTATAGCTGATAACCAGAAGGATAATGAACAGGAGATTATGATAAATGCCAAAATACACTATTGATGAAATATTTAAAAGTCCAGAGACTAAACATAGTCTTGGATTGTTTGATAAAAAGCTTATTTCATCAATAAACCTTTACGAAAAAAATGGTAAACCACATCTTAAGTGCTTTGGATCTGATAAAGAACGCTCCGCTAAACCTGAGGAAATCGTCCGTCAACTCTTCATAAAAAAACTTTTAGATAATTATGGCTATCCAAAAGAACGTATTCAGGTTGAAAAAGATGTATGGTTTGGCTCGGGTGTTTTTGATAAGCGAGCCGATATTGTTGTGTTGCAAAAAGACCTTGAACATCCTTTCATAATAGTTGAAGTTAAAAAGCCTAACCGTAAGGATGGCATAGAACAATTAAAATCCTATTGTAATGCAGAAGGCTCACCTATAGGCGTTTGGACAAATGGTTCTGAGTTAGTTATACTCCATCGAGAAGAACCAAATGTATTCACGAATATTTCCGACATTCCAACGGTAGACCAATCTTTGCAAGATGTAATTGCAGAGTTGTGGACACTTGAAAAACTTACAAAAGAAAACAAGCTCGTCAAAGAACGAGTATCCCTGAAAAGTATCATTCTCGACCTCGAAGATTTGGTTTTAGCCAACGCCGGAGTTGATGCCTTTGAAGAAGTCTTCAAATTGATTTATGCTAAACTGTATGATGAATGGGCTGCTAAAAATATAAGAAATCGAAATGGCAGGATACATTTTAGAATTTATGGAGAGTCGCCAAAGGAGATATACCAAAAAATAAATAATCTTTTTAAAGATGCAACAAACAAGTGGAAGGGCGTATTTAATCCTATGGATAAGATAGACCTATCGCCCAGTCATTTGATGACATGTGTATCATTTTTACAGGATATAAAACTTTTCAACTCCAACCTTCAAGTTATTGACGAAGCCTTTGAATATCTCGTTACTCAGGTGGCTAAAGGAGCGAAAGGACAATACTTCACGCCCCGCTACGCCATTGATATGGCAGTTAAGATGCTCAATCCAAAGGAAACAGAAAAAGCAATTGACACGGCATCAGGTTCCTGTGGTTTTACGGTTCATACCATACAATATATAGCTGGAGAGCCGACGTCTCCCAGTGGTTTGCCTGAACATGCAAGGGAATTTGCTCAAAATAATATATTCGGTATTGATTTTGATAACAGGTCAGTAAAGATTGCAAAGGCGATTAACTTAATTGCCGGTGATGGTAAGAGCAATGTTTACAAGCTCAATTCGCTTGATCCCTCATCATGGGACGATGAGGGGAAATCCGCATTTCGTTTGATGCTAACCAGATTTTCAGAAGACAGGGCAAAAGATGAAGATAACCAGAAAAATTTCAGATACTTTGATTTTGACATACTCCTTACGAATCCACCTTTTGCCGGAAATATAAAAGAAAAACAGATACTCAAAAATTATCTGCTTGCTGAGAAAAAAGGCAAGACTGTTTCAAAAATTGGAAGAGACATTCTTTTTATAGAGCGAAACCTGAATTTTTTAAAACCCGGCGGGAGAATGGCGATTGTCTTGCCTCAAGGCAGACTTAATAATACCAATGATGAATATATCAGAAAATTTATTATGGAGAAAGCCAGAATCCTTGCCGTGGTGGGTCTTCACGGCAATACCTTCAAGCCTCACACCGGCACCAAGACCAGTGTGTTGTTCCTGCAGAAATATACTGAAAAAGAACTTAAAAAGATAGATGCTGTTCAAAGCAAATATGAAAATCAATGGCTACGCTTTTTTGAAAAAATAAAGGCCCTTGCCCAACAAAAAGAATTGACAGAAGAAACTTTGCCGGAAGAACTCGTTGGATTCCTCAACTCCTTTTATGGAACGTATGAAGAAACAGAAGAAGTTGAAGTGCCGGAAGTTGAAAAAGAAACTTGTAGTGAGCGGAACGAATCTAACAATGAGCAAATAAAAGCATCTGAAACGGTTGAAGATTTGCAGGAATCCATAGCTACTTTGAAAGAAGAAATCGAAGCCCTGCAAAAAGAAATTACTCTTGCAACCCGTGATAAGAAAAAGGAACTTACCAAAAAACTAAAAGCATTCCAAAAAAGCCTTGCAGAAAAGAAATATTCCCTTGGTTTGAAGACCTTAAGCGGCAGATTAAATATCCTTTTGAATGATGAAAAGGATTTAGAAGAATTTCACAAGTTTTGGTTACAATCCAAAAGCGCCCAAGAACTATCCTATCCCATCTTTATGGCAACATCCCAAAAATCTGGCAAGGATAATTCAGGTGAATACGTTTATAAAAAAAATGAAAATGGCGAATTAATGCTTGATGAACACGGCCATTTGATTGTTGATCACGATCTGGATTACATCGCAGATAAATTTGTAGAGTTTGCCAGAAAACAGGGATTTGATTTCTGGAGAGAAAGTTATAGATTTGAAGCGACAAAACCTGCAGAAATTCCGTTAGCTGCGGAGGGAAAGACGAAATATGGAAAAAATAAAACTCGTTAGTAAGCATATAGGCCTGCGCAGGGTAAAAAGAAATAAGCTAGACAAAATATCTCAAGATTTCGCAAATAATGTGAGAAAAAAACTGGGGAATCACGTAAAGGAAATTATTCTGTTTGGCTCACATGCAAGGGGCGATTTTACCGAAGGGTCAGATTATGATTTTTTGATTGTTGTGGATAAAAGAAGAAAGACAGATGAAAACATACTTTTGGATATAGGAGTTGAGTTTTTAGACAAGTACGAAGCTTTAATTGCAGAAATTCTCTGTGATGAAAAAGAATGGGAAAAGAAAAAACGCTTTCCCATTGGATTAAATATACTAAAAGAAGGTGTCTGGTTATGAACCCCGTTGGTGACATTAGCGTTATCAAGGCGATGCTTTTCAAGTCACGTGAAAAATTGGAAACAGCACAAATAGATTTTGACAATGAAAGATACAATGATTCCGTTTCCCGTTCTTACTACGCAGTGTTTCACGCTATTTCCGCTGTGCTGTTGTCGAAAGGATTGCATTTTTCAACACATGCCCAGACAATAGGTGCTTTTAACAAGGAGTTTATAAGAACGAAGCAATTCCCTGCTGTTTTTACCAGGATAATAAGAAAATTATTTAAAGAAAGGCAGATGGGCGATTATGATTTTGAAAGTTATATCAACGCCGATATTGCTCAAGAAGATATAAAAGAGGCTGAAAAGATTATAGATACCAGTGAGGAATATTTAGCAAATACTTATAACGTTTCAAAAGAGTATTGGAAGGAATAATGGCTGAAATAGTTGCAGATAATATTTCGATAATCCAAAGCGATGATTTGGAAGGGGCAACAAGGCTTGATGCTGAATATTACCAGCCAAAATATTTAGAGACCATTACATTAATCGGCGATGCGGACTCATTGCGAACGTACTTAGAGGAAATAATTCATCCAACAGAGATAAAAAGATTATATTCTGAAAAAGGCATTCAAATTTTGTTAGCACAGAATATTAGAAATAATAGGCTAGATTTTAGTACCAGTGTTTATATGGAAGAAAGTAAGAACAAAGCATTAAAAAGGAATAATTTAAAGTATGGTGATGTTTGTATGACTCGATCAGGTGCGAATTTTGGAGATACTGCAACTTATTTAGGAGTGCCTGCGAATATATTTGCTTGTGCCGATTGTTTAATACTCAGACCTCGAAGAATAGAAGGCAGTTATATTGCAACGTTTCTTAATACAAAACATGGAAAATATTTATTGGAGCGGGGCGCTTATGGTATGGCCCAACCGCATATTGCACCTAATTATCTTTATGATATAAGATTGCCATATTTTTCTTTAAAATTCGAAACCGAAATTAAAAATATTATAGAAAAATCGTACGAATTATTTGAAAAATCAAATATTTTATATTCCAAAGCTGAAACTTTATTATTGGAAGAACTTGGCATAAAGGATATTGACCTCTCTCATGATCCTTGTTATGAAGTAAATTCTGCCGATACTATTGCTGCCAACCGCATCGACGCCGAATATTACCAACCAAAGTACAACAATTTGTTATTAATTATCAAAAAGAAAGCAAAGTATTATAGACAAGTGAAAGAATTCCGTAGTTTTAACGCTAGAGGAGAACAACCCATCTATGTTAAAGAGGGAAATTTGAGAGTAATCAACAGTAGGCACATATTGGAACAGCATCTGGACTACGAGAATTCTGAACGAACTCATGAGCAAAATTGGAATTTACAAAGCAATGCCAGAGTTTTTAAATACGATATCCTTACATATACTACGGGAGCTTATGTAGGACGTACAAATATTTATCTTGAAAATGACAGGACTTTGGGAAGCAATCACGTAAACATCTTGCGGTTTCGTGAAGAAAATCCTATTTATGTTAGTGTTGTTCTAAATTCAATGATCGGCCGATTACAGACAAAACGATTGGTAACCGGTTCTGCACAGGTAGAGTTATATCCGTGCGACATAGACAAATTTATCATCCCATTTATTGATACCAAAAAGCAGGAGCACATATCAAGTTTGGTTGAAGAATCATACAGAGCAAAACGTGAGGCCAAAGCCTTGTTAGGAGAAGCAAAGAAAAAGGTTGAGGAAATGATTGAAAAGGGCAAGGAAGATTGAATAAAATATTATTATGAATAGATTTGATTTTATTACTCCATTTTACAACAGTCGTCATAATCGCGAAAGTTTGATACAGGGCATTGATTCGATTTTGGCCGCCAAATCCTTATCTGCCCGTGCTATTCCATTCAGTTGCGATAAACCACCAATAGAATGGTTTCCTAAAATTATAGGTGGCTCCAGGCATGCATTATTAATTAATGAAAATGAAGGGGTTCAATTATTTGAGTTAACTCATAGTTTTAAGGATGGCGATGAAGAAAAAAAAGAATCGGGGCGTTTCTTCATTTATGAACATCCAAAATATGAAAAGGTATATGTAGCACTGACAATCGAATCGAGCGATTTCTTTCGAAGAGTGCTACTTCCTTTCATCCAAGGTCTTTATCCAACTGTTATTATGACCTTCATAACACATAAAAAACTTAGAAATTTATTGGATGAATTTCAAGCGACAAATCAATTTACAGACCTTATTATTACTCGTGCCTCTCAGAGGCTTCGCTTTGAGGAAGAAGGGAAACATAAAAAGGTAATGCCAATTGTGAGTTGGCCGGATATGGATTTAACAGAGGCATTTAACTGGGTATATCAAAATAATGGGTGGTTTCAATCATTGCAATTCGAAGTAAGAAAAAACTCTACCAGGATTGCAGAGATTTCTTTTACACGACAAGGTATCGTACGAACAAATCATATATTCTCGAAAGTGTTTGAAGCATTTGTTCTTCCTGTCTGCAAAACTATTCATGAAAATATTGAAATATTTGGACATAGAAGCAGGCGTGAAAATTCTGACCTTCATGCAAAACCTCTTGTAATTGACTTTGGAGAGGAACAATTTTCAGAGATTTCAGAAAATGCTAAGTTTATCCAGGCGATGAGACAGCTTAAAACAGCTTCAGTTTCAGTCTTGCATGGCAATCCGTATATACATATGTCTGTAATTGATTACTATGATGGGAGTACGTTTGATCTCTGGGTCTTAAATTCAAATCATTTAGTTATAGTTCCGCAAATGAAAGGCTCTATTTCTGCTATTAAAAGGCTTATTAATCATGTGTTTGACACCTATGCTGAAGGCGAAATCAAGGATTATGCGGAGGCTACGAAATGAGTGCTCAGGAGGAATTTCGCGATAAAATCGATGACTATGAACAAACCATTCATGCAATCATCGGCTTTTTAAATTTTTATCGCTATGACGCTGTCTCTAAGAAAATGAAGGATAATGTGCTTGTATTTCAAGGAAGACGCCTGGAACCATCTTCTCAAAAAGTCATGGACCTAAACGGAGAAAAGATTTCTCATGTGACTCCAGATATTGTAGCCTTTTTACCGTCGAAAAGTGGTGTGCTTGGTGAAGTAAAAAAGAGTTTTCCTATGGAAAAAGAGCGTTGGATGAAAACATTTGAACAATTAATGGCATATGATGACGACTTGACGGGATGGCCTTCTGATGATGGAAAAGTTAACTCTCATGACATTGTCTTAATTTTACATCAATCAAGGGCAGTTCCTGTCCGCAAGTTTTACGAAGAACATAAAAATTCAGTAATTAAGTTTACTAGGCCGTTTATTATTATTGAATTTAACAGGTCACCCGAACGAAGGTCTTTTATTTTCTTTCGGACGGTGCTGGGTTCCCTTACTGAAAATGAGGTTAATGGAAGACTAGAAAATGGAGTACAAGTGCCAATGGAAGTCTTTGTTAAAATTTATTCGACAATAAAGATTTATGATAGCAAACCCCCGCTTCCATACTTGATAGAACTTATATGGGCGAATGTTGTTCTGCGATGTGCATCTGAGTATCCCAAATTTGAAAAACTCAAAAAAAAACAGAAAATAGACGTAGTGTTAGAAATTGATTCGATTGTTGAAGAACTACATCAAGGCTTTTCGTTTCGTATGCTTCATGGTGACAATAATGAAAGACAGCCTAAAATTCCTAAAAAAGAATGGGTATTGTGTGCTTGCGAACAGTTGGTAAAATTAAATGAAGCAAGTTGGGTTGATTCGACTAAGAAGACCATTAAAGTCTTTTTTAGAAAATATGATGATGTTTTAGATCATTTTATAGAGCTATGTTCAAAAGAAGTCGAAAACACTGGACAGTTGAAGCTGTTTAAAGAAAGTTAGGAGGAGTCAATAAATAAAGGTAGCAACTTTGTGCTGATTTTACGTTCATTCACCCCTCAACGCATTAACCGAGATGATACCTTTATTTATTGACACTGTCTTAGAGTGATTAACCTCTATTAATTAAAGATAAATCCTCTACAAACATTTTGACTGGGAGGGCAAAGACTATGGAAGGGAAAAATTACATAAATGGGGCATTTGTAAATGGTACTTCTGGTGAAAGATTTGAGAGTAGAAATCCTGCTAATACCGATGAAGTGTTGGGGACGTTTCCGCTTTCTTCTGAAACTGACGTAAATAGCGCTGTCGGTGCCGCGAATGCTGCCTATGATGGCTGGAGAAGATTATCTCGTATCAAGCGCGGTGAGTATTTTGATGAATTTGTCCAGCTATTAAAGAAAGATCGGGAAGAAATATCCCAATTAGTAACGAAAGAATGCGGGAAGGGAATTGTTGAGGGCCGTGCCGATGTAACAGAAGGCATCCACATGGTGCAATACGTATTTGGCACGGTACGGATGCCTCACGGTGACGTGGTTGACTCTGAGATTCCTGAAAAAGACGCATTCATGCGCAGAAAACCCAAGGGAGTTGTTGCCGCAATTACACCATGGAACTTTCCATTTGCCATTCCCCTGTGGCT
>MHXP01000042.1 GCA_001824485.1 Planctomycetes bacterium GWA2_39_15
GTTTCTTTATTTGTCAATATCCTTTCAATAGCCTCTATAGAATTCTCCCGGATATCGTTATTTTTGTTATTTTCAAGCGATTTTAAGGCTGGAAGCGCCTTAGTATTGCCAATCCTGCCAAGCGCCCATGCTGCGGTGCTTACGACGGACGGATCTTCGTCTTTTAATGTCCATACCAATGAAGTGACCGCACTGTCATCCTCAATCCAACCAAGAACTTGTGCTGCACGGCTTCTTGTTGAGTCATTAATATCGCGCAGAGAATTAATTAATTCCTTTACTGCAGGAGCTCCGATTTTTATTAACGCCCAGCCTGCCCTGCGTCTTGTTGCTTCTTCATTATCCCTTAAAGCACTTATCAAAACAGGAATGGATTCTTCACCTATTTCGGCTAATGCCCATGCTGCCTTTGCGCGTGCCCATGCGGCATCTTCTCCAGCATCAGTAACCAAGATGTTGGCAAGGGGGGGCAATGTACTGTCACTGCCGATACGTCCTAGTGCCTCAACACAAGCGCTTTTTACGGATGCACTTTTCTCTTTTGTGAGCATATTAACTAACGTAAAAACCGCGCTTCGGGCTTCAAGAGTTCCCAATGTCCTTGCTATATCGTATTTGACCCACTGATTGGTTTCGGTTTTTAATGTTTCAATAAGTGTTGGAATTGATTGTTTAGCGCCCAACCTTTTCAATGCAAGAACTGCCTCCCTGCGTACCTCAGTATTTTTAGCTTTCAGGAGGGGGTGTATGTATTCCGCTATGCTTTCATCACCGCAAAAACCAAGCGCCCAGACGGTATTTTGCTTTACATGGGTATGTTTATTCCTGAGGAGTTTTAAAAGTGGTGGTACAGTATGTTCCTGTGGTAATACCATCAGTGCCATAGCTGCAGTTCTTGCCTTATCATAGTCCGCACCTTTTATTGTTTTTAGCAGGGTGTTTACCTTCCCTTGAATAAATGCGGTATTATCGTTCGTTTCTCCTTGTGGGGGACTACTAATTTCAATGTTTTTAAACGGTCTCTTATTAGTAATTATTTGACTTTTTATATTTAAAATATCAATGACGACATATGGATAATCCACAAGTATAACGTCCACTCCCATCTTGATTTGATTTTTTATTGTCTGTCTGTTGTCATTATCTGGTAAGATCGAAAATGCATATTTTTTTTCTTCATGTATACGATTAAGTATCTCTTCTTTTGTTTCTTCCGGTGATACAAAAACGAGCGTCTTTCCGTATGGTTCGGCATCTTCCTTGTTAAGATTTCTCAACGTCCCCCATAGATATACCTGTGAAGACATTTCGGATGACTTTACAAAGTCCAGCACTTGTTTTTCCAGACAGGGCTGTTTGACGTTCAGGATTAATTTAAGATTATTGATTTTGCAGAATTTTAATACATCGGAAAACAGAGGCGCTTTCTCACCCTTGAATTCAGCGCCACGCCACGAACCCGTATCGTATTGCCTTATCTCTGCGTATAGTAACTGATCAACGCGTCCTTTTCCGTCAGTTGTTCTGTCAATCGTTTCATCGCACATTAATATAAGCTGATTGTCTTTTGTTTGCCGAATATCAATTTCTATACCGTCAATTCCTAACTCAACAGCCCTCTTTAGTGCAGCAAAGGTATTTTCTGGGACGTCTTCTAGCACACCGTGGTGTGCAAATATTTCTACCTTTTTTGTGTTTTCTGCAAAAACAAGTGTTGTTAAGAGCTGTATTAAGGATAGAATAACGATTGAAATATAACGCATGATTTTATTTGCCTAATTATCTGTCTCTTTGGTGATGATTTGCCAGTGTGGTCTGCCTTCCCATGTAACCCGATCTTCTGCCATATCAAAATAAACCTTTTCTGAGAATGTTCTTGAACCTTCTTTTCGTAACTCAGCTTTTGGTTTGCCTGTCAGTAAGGCAATATTTTTAACCAGGTCCCATGTGAGTAGCGATCCTAATCCCTCACTGCCGTTTAAAGCCTTACTAAAGAAATAGACATTGCCGGTGGAAATGATTTTATTTATCTTTTTGTTGTCGTCTAGGTAGGCGTCAACCTGGTCTCCGTTCAACTTCTGTCCGCCACGTGTAACCTCTACCTGTTCGTAAAAGCTTGCTTTTTTATGCGTATCATTATATTGCATCTTTTTTGCCCAGATAACTTTTAAATCGGTTTCTTCTGCATTTTTATCTGAAATATTTTCATCCCCTTTTTCATACAGATTTCCACTGCCTTCGCAAAGTATGGTATTTCCATCTTCATAGAATAAAACTTTTGGTGCGAAAATTTGCCTTTTGTTTTCTTCTCTAAGTAAAGCGAATGGTTGTCCTGTTAATACGGTGACCTTATTTTTTACATCCCATGTTACCCGATCACCGACAGCCTCGCTGTATAAAGAGCCTTTTTTATCTATAATATGAACTTTTTGAGTTGCAATCATAGTTTCTAAATCATAATTGTCTTTATTAAACGTTACGTCCAGTTTATCACAGAGCAGGGTGGAATTTTCTCTTTTAACTTCTATGTTTTTTTCGAAAATGGCTTCTCGCGTTTCGTCAATAAAATTCATTTTTCCTTCCCATTTTACATTAATATTATTGTCTGTTTTAGCAGAGACCTTTTTTGTATCTGCTTTTTCATTAACCTTTGACATTAAGTTGCCAGGACTTGGGACATCTATTTTGCCAGTATTTTTATAAAAGATCATTTTCAGTGCATCAATATTCAGATCATCTTTGACAAATTCCGCATTATTGGAGTCTTCTAAAATTGCGCTTTGGGTATTGACATCCCAGGTTAGAAAACTCCCCTTGGCGATTTTTGTGCCTTGTGATGCAAGTACATTTCCACTGGCGATGGCTTGCTTCGTTTGTTTCGTTTCTGGATCAAGGAAAATAACCAGTTTATCAGAGAAGACGGTTGAACTGCCTTTCTTGACCTCAACGTTGTCGTTAAAGGTCAAGATTTTTGCATCGGGATTCCTGTCAAATATAAGCTGCCCGCTGGATTGGATAAAGGTTTTCTCTGGAATTGGTGTTTCTTCGTTTTTAGTTATTTCTGGACAAGTTGTGTTTTCTGTGGAAGTTTGCGCAGTTTGTGTGGGACTTTCATTGGATAGGAAAAAGAGGTCATTTTTAATGCCGTCCATTTCCATTTCTGCATCTTTTTTAATCCACATTTTTTTATTAGTAAGGTCTATTTCGCAGCCTTGTCCTGTAATCTTTACGCCTTTTCCATTGATGGTAACGGAATCGTCGGTGTACACAAGCTTTTTGTCTGGTAAATATCTCAGATAGTCCGTATTGAGTGTTGTTTCCGGGTCTAGATGAACTACAACATTTTCAGAGAGATAGCCCTCATTGGAGGTATTATTCATCTCTCCGATATCCGATGTAATTAAAACAGACTGGGTGCCGCTTTCAGGATTTGCAGAGTCCAGTACCTCAATTTCCGGGAAGATAATTTTATAGACATCATTGTTCAGCAGGATGGTACTTTCGCCGCGCATAACTAAAACTTCTTTCCCCTTTTCATCATAATTTGGCATGGTTAACCCCTGGACAGTTTGGGTTACCGTGTTCGTGCCGCTTATATTTTCTACCTGTTTCTGTGTGGGGGAAGTTTCCTTTGAGGCTGGGCTTTCCTTTTGACCTTTCGTGCCCTTTCCGGGTTGAAAAGTAACAAGCGATACAATAAGAGAGATCACGCAAGCCACAGGAATGCCAATTAAAATATATCTTCGTTTAGTCATAAAGTATAAAAAAAACCTTTTACTTGTTTAAATTAGGATATTAGGTTTTACGTGAGTGCCTTTTTGTGAACGTTTAATAAATCCAAATTTATTTAAAATCGAAAAAAACTTCTTTTACAGATAATCTTCTTAATTTAGGCGGCACTGGCTATTGCTTCCAATTCTATAGTTACCAGTAAGGTTGGATTAGGAGCAAGACCAAACTCAGATAGATATTCATCTTACAGGTGAAGCGCTACCGATTCTTTGAGATTAGCAATCGTTTCGTCAAGTGTTTTTCCTTGCATAACAACGGCAATATCCAAACACTCAGCAACATAGTAATCCTCTCCTTTTCTAATAAAGGCTTTTATATTGTGCTGAAGGTGTTCTGAATTCTTACGCACCATATTTTTACCTCTTATTCTGGCTTTTTATACCGCTCCATGATAAGCTTCCATTTATCCTGAAATTTGAGTATCTTTTCCGCAACTTCCCGTACTGCGCCACATCCTCCTTTTGCCTTTGTCACATAGATTGACTGCTGTTTAACAATTGGGGAGGCATTGGCAACTGCAACAGGAAACCCTACGCGGTGGAATATAGGAAGGTCTATGAGGTCGTCGCCGATATAACATATTTCTTCGTCCCGGAGTGCATACTTCTTTAGTATCTCTTTGTAAGCATCTAATTTGTTTTTGGCTCCCTGGTATACATCCGTGATATCCAATTCTTTTGCACGGTAGATTACTGATTTGCAGGTTCTTCCGCTGATAATTGCGGTTTTAATTCCAGAGCGGTGGAGGTACGCGATGCCAGTGCCATCCAATACGTTGAATGCCTTTGTTTCCCTCCCCTCTGAATCAATATAAATGGTGCCGTCCGTTAAGACACCATCAACGTCAATAATAACAAGTTTTATATTTTTCATTAAATCAGGACGCAAATTTCAGCGGCATAGCAGGGGTTTAAAATTTTAAACCCCTGCATTTAAAAAAATCCGCGTTTATCTGCGTTCATCAGCGTCCAAAAGGAAAATTTTAGAATCCTACCTCCAGTAAATCTTGCACATCTATGATACCAACAGGTGTATTGTTGTCATCAACCACAGGTATCTGATCTATCTTGTGAGTCTTTAAAATTTTGTAAGCCTCAGCAACCAGGCTGTGTGCATTTACGACCTTGGGTGACCGCGTCATAACCTCTTTCACGCTGCCATGCAAAAACGATATGCCGTTTTTCAAATGTCTTCTAAGATCACCATCAGTAAAAAAGCCTACCAGTTTATTCTGTTTATCAACAATGCTCACTGCACCAGGTTTGCCTGCTGTTTCCGTCATGATGTTAAGGACATCTAATATGGGCGTGTCTTCTCCTGCCACAGGGTTCTCTTCGTTTTTACGCATTACCATTTCTACAGTAAGTAATTTCCTGCCAAGTTCTCCTCCCGGATGGTAAAAGGCATAGTCTTCTTTTTTAAGATTTCGCTTCTTAAATATCGTAAGGGCTAAAGCATCACCCAATGCGAGCATTGCTGTAGAGCTTGCTGATGGGGCAAGTCCCAGGTGACAAGGTTCTTCTATTTTCCCGATATCAAGCACTACATCGCTGTGCATGGCCAGAGATGATTGTTTATTCCCAGTAATGGCAATAACCTTTGTTCCAATTTGTTTTACAAAAGGCAAGAGGGTAACAACCTCCGTTTCACCGCTGTTAGAAAGCGCAAGGACGATATCGTCTGCAACAATCCTTCCAAGATCGCCGTGCTTTGCCTCCGAAGAGTGAATCCAGTATGAAGGAGTTCCGGTGCTTGCCAGTGTTGCAGAGATTTTTTGACCAATAATCCCTGCCTTTCCAATACCTGTAACAACCACCCTGCCTTTACATTTAAAAATTAGGTCAACGGCCTTTTGAAAATCACTGTCCAGACAGTTGATCAGGTTTTTTATTGCCTCTGCTTCAAGGAGTAATACATCCTTTGCAAAAGCAATATCGGGTAAAAAACTTTCTTTCATTAGATTATTTTGTCAGTTGGATGTGCGTTGGTATAACTGAAAATAATGGAAAAGGTGAATTATCATAATAGATAATTATAGTGGGCATTACTTCAATGTTCAAGAGAAAAGAGGGGGCAACGTCATGAATAAAAGATTAATTAAGTGTTCTGGTCTTGACAACTTATTTCTGTTGTGTTAATATGCCTGCGGTTTTAAAAAAGGAGACCCAACGCATTTGTGAACTTAAATAATCTAATCATCTCAATCCCCGCAATACTCTACGCACTGACCATTCATGAGTACTTCCATGGTTGGACGGCCAATAAATTTGGCGACCCTACAGCACGATTGCAAGGACGGTTGACATTAAATCCTCTTGCCCACATTGATATTCTCGGGGCATTATGTTTCGTGTTTGCCCATTTTGGGTGGGGAAAACCCGTTCCGGTAAATCCTAATAATTTTAAAAATCCTCGCAGGGATAATATGATAGTGTCCTTTGCAGGACCAGGATCTAATTTTGTTTCTGCATTTTTGTTTGGCGTAATCTTTCAAATCTTGCGTAGCACTTCATTTATACCGATAAATATGTCTGCCTTTTTGCTAAATTTGTTTCTTACGGGAATCGTGATCAATCTATCACTGGCATTTTTTAATATGATCCCTTTATTCCCCTTGGATGGTTCTCATATTCTGGAGGGATTATTACCCTATCGGATGGCAGTGAAATATAAAGAAATCGAGCGTTACAGCCCGTTTATCTTGTTAGGATTAATCATTATGGGCAATTATGCAGGTATTTCTGTTTTGGGGAGAATACTCAGCCCGCCCATACATTACTTTTTAAGGTTGTTTATGGGTTTATAATTTTAACTGAAAATATGCATTTATTACCAGCCAAAAACCGGCAAAAAGAGTTGGCTTATATTTACATTCTGGAATTTCAAAGTTTAATCACTTTGACTTATAAAGGTTCACAACTTTAATTGGCTTAAAAATTATTTAAGGAAACGAAAATGATAAGCGAATATAAAGTAAATCTGGACATTTATAACGGACCTATGGATTTGCTTCTTTACCTGATCCGGAAAGAGGAAGTAAATATTTATGATATCCCTATTGCGCGTATAACGGATCAGTACTTACAGTATGTGGAGGCGCTTCAAACTCTGGACATGAACGTTGTAGGGGATTTCCTGGTGATGGCAGCTACGCTTATGTACATTAAATCGTATATGCTGCTTCCACGTCAGGAAGTACAAGCCGATGAGGAAATGGAAGATCCACGGTTATCTCTGGTGAAACAATTGCTGGAATACAAACGGTATAAGGAGAGCACCTTTATCCTGGCTGCAAAGGCTGCTGAATGGGATAAAAAGTGGACGAGACCTCACTGGGATATCCCAATTGAAACAGCAGATAATAATCAAGAATTGCCACTAGGAGATGTAAAAATATGGGACCTTTTGCAAAGATTTTCTCAAATCATGAAGCAGACGCTTCTTCATGTACCCACCACAGTGACCTATGATGACACGCCAATACAGGTATATATGGACGAGGTTTTGGAAAGAGTACACCTCCATACTTCAATATCTTTTACAAAACTTTTTGGTGGGTTAGCTGAAAGAAATAGGATTATTGGATTTTTCCTGGCATTATTGGAACTGGTTCGATTAAACAGGATAATGATAGAGCAACCGGCTAACTACATTGATATCCAGCTATCGTTGCCTGCGCAGTCCAGAACTATACAAATATTGTAAATTTCAAGCCTCAAATTTCCAAATCTACATGTACGGGCAAAGCAATTGTTTTGAAAATGTTTCGCCCACGCTGCTAATAACGGCTTTTTTACAGCCAAGATGTCATACATGTAGTGGCACAAAATTTTGTGCCACTACGACTTTGTATCTATTTTAAATTTACTAAACATTAAATTTTTTATTGACATCGTTATATCATTCTAGGCATAATGAATTTAAAATTATTTGGATATATAGGAATTTTCAAAGTTTGTGAATTTCAATTATCAAAGAGAATTAAAAGGTGTCCGAACAATTTACTGCATATCAAAAAAAGTCGCTGCCAAAGGCATACTAATTAAACGTATAGGAATTTCAAACTATTGTTCCTCCCCCTTGATGGGGGAGGCTAGGTGGGGGTGAAAGAAAAAACTACGCACCCTCCCCTAACCCCTCCCATCAAGGGAGGGGAATATTTAGTTGCCGAAGGCCTAATTAAATGTATAGGAAATTCAAAGTTGTTGGTTTTAGGTTGTGTGAATCATAATTAAATAATAACACACCCCCGGCCCCTCTTGATAGAGGGGAGATGTGGCGTTTTTCCCCTCTATCAAGAGGGGATAAAGGGGTGTGTAATCATAATAAAAGTCGTTGGGTTTTTGTCTTTTAAAACACAACCTAATTTATGAAAGCAAAATTTAAGATATGGTTAGAAGAAAAGGGTGGAGTTGCCTTTTCTGAGGGAAGGAAGATGTTGCTTGAGGCTGTTGATCGCCTTGGGTCTTTGAATGCAGCATCGAAAGAACTGTGCATGTCGTATCGGGCTGCATGGGGCAAGATCAAGGCTACAGAAAAGGTGCTAGGGATAAAATTATTGGAAGTTACAACGGGAGGAAAAGGAGGTGGCGGGGCAACGCTGACGCCGGCGGCAAAGGAACTGATCTCGAAATATATGAAATATAAGGATAGAATGGCATTACTAACGGAGAAGGAATTTAAAAATATTTTTGGGAAAAAATAAAGGATGCAGCAGAGTAGTTTGTATCTAGGAATGAAATTGTGGTTTCAATGGTAATGATAATTTTCTATTTTAATTTGTATTTTTAGCCTTTTATCTTTAATTTTTGATTTTTAAGACTATATGGCAAATAGGCTTTACGGAACAATTGTCAATGTGATTCAGGGAAAGATCAATGCTCATGTTCAAATATTATGGAAGAAGACCCCCCTGAGCGTTATCATTACAAGAGCCTCCTGTGAAGACATGCATCTGTCGGCAGGCGATAATATCCATGTAGTTATTAAGGGTACGGATATTATGCTTGCAAAATCATTTTCCGGGCTGTTAAGCGCAAGAAATCAGGCTGTGGGGGTTGTAAGACAAATTATCGAGGGGGACGTGCTATCAAAAGTTGTTGTAGAATCTCAGGGTGATATGCTCCACGCCATTATTACAAATACATCCCTGAAGGAAATGAGCATCCAAAACGGTGACGAGATTATGGCAATTGTAAAATCAACGGAATTAATATTGTCAAAGGAAGCTTAATGATGAGATAAATCATGGTACATAGGCTTTTTTTGACAATATTTTTGATATTATGCTTTTCTGCTAACGTTTTGGCAGACGAAAAGATACTTATCGCTGCTGCCTCTGATTTGAATTCTGCCATGAATGCGATTTGTCATGCTTTTGAGAAATCAAATCCTGACATTAAGACAGAGGTTTCTTATGGTTCTTCGGGTAATTTTTTTGCACAGATAAAACAGGGCGCACCTTACGATATATTCTTCTCAGCAGATAGTTCCTATCCGATGCGTCTTGAGGAGGAAGGTCTTGCTGTGAAAGAACTGAAAAGGTTTTACGCCGTTGGCAGAATTGTACTCTGGATTCCCAAAACGTCAACATTAGACATCACTAAAGGTTTAAAAATAGTTTTACAACAAGAGTTTAAAAAGCTGGCTATTGCAAACCCAAGACACGCCCCTTACGGCCGTGCAGCAGAAGAGACGCTTCGATATTACGGTCTTTGGGACAAGGTTCAAGGGAAACTCGTCTTTGGTGAAAACGTTTCGCAAACAGCGCAGTTCGTCCAGACTGGTGCCGCTGATGCGGGCATTATTGCTCTGTCTACAGCAAGTTCACTAAAAATGGCTAATGATGGAAATTATTGGATTATACCTACCGAAACTTATAGTAAGCTGGAACAAGTTTATACTGTCTTGCAAAGGGGTAAAGATAAATCCAGTGTTAAAGCTTTTTTAGAATATATACAAGGGGAAAAAGGGAAGAAAATACTTTTCAATTACGGTTTTATTGTGCCATGATTTTCAAATGACTTTTACGACACCTCTTTTATTAAGCTTAAAACTATCCTCCGTTACGATGGTTCTGTTGTTTATTGTAGGTATTCCCCTTGCTTACTGGCTTGCTTTTTCAAGGATACGGTGGAAGTTTCTTGTAGAATCCGTTGTGGCATTGCCACTCGTCCTTCCTCCTACTGTTCTGGGATTTTATGTCCTTCTGGCTGTGGGAGGCAATAGTTTTATCGGACAAAAGTATGAGGCTGTGTTCAATAAGACACTTGCCTTTTCCTTTCAAGGTCTTATTCTTGGTTCATTCCTTTATAGTCTTCCATTTGCCGTGCAGCCCTTTCAGACTTCTTTTGCAGGAGTTGACAAAAAGTTGCTTGAAGCTTCGTGGTCATTAGGCAGGTCTCATCTATACACATTCTTTTCTGTTGTTTTGCCTTTATCACGACAGGGTATAATTACGGGTTGTGTGCTTTCCTTTGCCCATACTCTGGGTGAATTTGGAGTTGTGCTTATGCTCGGAGGAAATATTCCGGGAATTACGAAAGTTGCCTCAATTGCCATATACGACGAGGTACAATCACTGAATTATGGAACTGCCAATATTTACTCTGCTATACTATTGACTTTCTCATTTATAATACTTGCTTTAGTTTATTTTATAAACAGAAGATTTATACGTACCTTATAATTAAATTAGGCTGTCTTTGAAGTGGCTTTTTATCGAATGTAGGTTGGATGAAGCGAAGCGCACCCAACAAAAACGATAATGATGGGTCGCTTCGCTTAACGCATCCTACATGCTACATACATTTTCCTCAGTGCAACCTGAGCAGATTAAGCCATGAGCGCAACCAAGACGGGTATACTATCATTTTAAATTTCTGTACGTTAAGTTACAAAGGAAATTGGCTTTGTTAAGTATTGACATTAAAAAAACATGGAACGAGTTCAGGTTAGACGTGGCTTTTGAAATTCCTCGCGGAAAGATAACAGCATTATTTGGACCTTCAGGTGCTGGAAAATCAAGTATCCTGCGTATTATTTCGGGTCTGGAAATGGCTGATGGCGGAATGGTCTCTAATGGGAAAGAAGTGTGGTTTGACAATACAAAAGAAATTCATCTTCCACCCCAGAAACGTTCTATAGGATTTGTATTTCAGTATTTTGCTCTATTTCCACACCTAACAGTAGAGAGAAATGTAGCATACGGAATAAAAGAAAATAATAGGTTGAAGGAAATAAAAGAACTCATAGCCCTTGTAGGATTGTCTGGCTATGAACGTTATTATCCTGCCCAGTTGTCTGGCGGACAAAAACAAAGGGTAGCCCTGATTCGTGCCCTGGCAAGAAGACCTGACATCCTCCTTTTGGACGAACCGCTTTCAGCACTGGATTGGGAGACGCGTAGGCAGTTACAGGATGATTTAAAAAGGATCATAAAACAGTTTGACGTCACAACCCTCTATGTGACTCATGATGTAACAGAGGTATATAAACTGGCCGACTACGTGGTAGTCATTGAGTCTGGGAGAATTGTCAAGCAGGGAACACCGGAAGATGTACTTCTGGGAAAAAAGTTAAGCACCCGTATCCAGATCGTAGGAAAGGTAGTGGGTATCGAAACTGATTCTATCATGGCTGCTGTTACAGTAATGCATGAAGATCAGTATTTTAAAACCCTCATTGACACTGAAGAGATAAGTCGGTTGAACTTGAGGATAGGAGATGATGTTGTTATAGGTGCAAAATCTTCTGATGTAATCTTATTTAAAGTCTTAACACAATCTTAACATAATCTTAACACTTCTTTAATAATTATATAGTATAAAACTTGTAACTTTATACTATCTTGCCATTCCTGCATAGGTAGGAATCCATTTCTTTTTATAATAATTTAAATTAGGGACAAGTAACCCCCTCGGTTCCACTTTGTTAACAAGGGGGAATAAAGGTTATTATTCATACAACACTTTATTCTCAATTGTTAATCGAATTTCATGAACATGAACTATAATTTACAATCCTCAAATCTTAAAGCATCTAACATACCAGGCAATGCTTCTGCCAAAGAGGGTGTGAAGCGATTTGGTGACAAACGCATTTCCGATATTTTGGTAGAATCTCGCAAGACGAATGTCCGCAGGCAGCGGATACAGGAGTTTATTATAGAGGAATTATTGTTTGTTGGCGGATTGGCGGCAATTGTATTTATTGCACTGATTTTTATCTTCCTGTTCAAAGAGGGAATAAAAGCATTTTTTTTGATTAAACCCCTCGAATTCATTGGAACGCATATTCTGGATTTTGATGACAATCGGGTCTTCGCCTGTATGTGGCAACCCGTGGGCGAGTCCGGGAAATATTCGATTATTCCATTGATAATTGGCAGTTTTTTGGTTGCACTGCCAGCTACTTTGATATCCACTATTCTGGGCGTGGGGTGTGGAATCTATCTGGCAGAGATTGCAACTGCTAAAATTCGCGAGGGTGTTAAACCTGCAATAGAGCTTCTTGCAGGTATTCCCACAGTGGTGATAGGTTTTTTGTGCCTTACAATCCTTGCCACATATGTTCAAAATTCCTTCCATACCACGTTTCGTTTGAATGCCTTTGTTGGGGCGATTGGGGTTTCTATGGTCATTATTCCGGTAATTGCATCTATTACCGATGATGCCCTTCGTGCTGTGCCAGGCGAGTTAAGGGAGGCGTCCTATGGGTTGGGCGCTACAAAATGGGAGACGATCTGGAAGGTCGTTGTTCCAGCAGGAATTTCTGGCGTCACGGCATCCATTATCCTGGGGATGGGACGTGCCCTCGGTGAGACCATGATTGTGGTAATGGCTACGGGAAATGCCGCACTGGTTACGGGAAATGTATTTTCCAGCGTCCGCACTATGACGGCAACCATTGCCGCCGAATTAGGGGCGGTACCACAGGGTGGTTCGCAGTACTGTGCACTGTTTCTCGTAGGATCGATTCTTTTTTTTATAACCTTCGTTTTGAATTTGGTTGCGGAAATGATTATTAGCAGGATGCGAAAGAAACTCAGATTATGATAATAAAGAAGAGAAAAATATTTAATGCGTTTTTCCAGGGACTGTGCTTTGGTATGGCGTTTTTCGTCATATCGGTTCTTATTGCAATCCTGGTAAGAGTTTTTTTTGGTGGTGCTGGTGTTATCACTCCTGGCTTTTTACTGAAAAAACCTATAGAAGGAATGACTGCCGGCGGAATCTTTCCGGCCATATTTGGCACTATTTGTATTACCGTGTTAATGATTATTATGGCAATACCCGCAGGTATTGCAGCAGCAATCTATCTTACGGAATATACCGGGAAGGAGTTTTTGGGTAGGGTGATTCGCGCATCAATTAATAATCTTGCGGGCGTTCCTTCGATTGTGTTTGGATTATTTGGCGTGGGTTTTTTTATTTTGTTTGTAGGCCGTGGTGTTGACAGAATTATGGGATTCTCATTAGCGTTTGGTCAACCGGTTATGCTTTGGGCAGCAGCAACCCTTGCCCTGCTGGTTCTGCCGGTAATTATTGTTACCACAGAAGAGGCGCTAAACAGTGTTCCTGTAAGCCTCAGAGAGGCTGCCTTTGCACTGGGCGCAACAAAATGGCAGGTTGTGCGGAATGTTGTATTACCACAGGCACGGTCTGGAATTCTTACAGGGGCGATCCTTAGTATCAGCAGGGGAGCGGGGGAGACGGCACCTATCCTGTTTACCGGTTGCGCCTATTTTTTGCCTAGATTACCAGTATTCACAATTCCATACGTACATATTCCTGTTATAAATCCTCTGGATCAATTTATGTGTTTATCATACCACATTTTTATTATGGCAACGCAGTCAACTAACATTGAGGCAACAAGACCAATTCAGTATGGTACAACGCTGGTGCTAATTGGCTTGACCTTTCTTTTAAATCTTTCTGTTATTATTTTCCGCATTTATTTTAGGAAACGACAGAGATGAATACCAGGCATAAAACAAAGGAACAAATAAAAACAAAGGTAAAATTAGAAGGGCTGACCTTTTATTACGGAAAATACAAGGCTATAGATAATATTTCTATGGAATTTTTTGAATGCAAAGTCACGGCAATTATAGGACCATCTGGTTGCGGAAAATCAACCCTTATTAAGGCAATTAACCGTATTTCTGAAATTACCAATGATGTGAAGGTAGAGGGAAAGGTATTATTGGATAATAAAAATGTGTATGACCGTGATGTTGACTTGGTTGATCTGAGAAGGCGTGTTGGCATGGTCTTTCAAAGACCTAATCCATTCCCGAAATCTATTTATGATAACGTAGTGTTTGGTCCTCGGTTATTCGGTGTGAATAATAAAAAACAATTGGACGAGATTGTGGAATATAGTTTGACCAAATCCGCCCTGTGGAATGAAGTCAAGGATAGGTTGAATCATAGTGCGATTAGCCTGTCTGGCGGGCAGCAGCAACGGTTGTGCATTGCACGGGCGCTGGCGGTTGACCCGGAAGTCTTGCTAATGGACGAACCGTGTTCGGCTTTAGACCCAACAGCAACAGCAAGGATCGAAGAACTCATTGAAGATTTAAAGAAATATTATACAATAGCAATTGTTACTCACAACATGCAGCAGGCGGCGCGTATTTCTGATTATACAGGATTTCTATTGAACGGACAGTTAATGGAGTATAATATAACGACTGATATATTTACAAACCCTGATAATAAAGTTACAGAAGACTATATCACGGGGCGTTTTGGATAGTTCATTATGGAAAGACATTTTGATCAACAGTTAGGAGCGCTTAGAAAAAATCTCATTCAGATGGCTTCCATGGTAGAAACAGCTATTTCCAATGCCGTGAAATCACTGATTGAAAGGGATAGTGAATTGGCGCATCAGGTTGTGAAAAATGATGAGCAGGTGGATGCCCTGGAACTTGAAATTGATAAGCAATGCGTGGATTTACTAGCATTGAGACAGCCCATGGCAATTGATCTTCGGTTTATCACATCATCTATAAAGATTACAAACAACCTGGAACGCATGGGCGACCTTGCTGTGAACATTGCAGAACGTGTAATTCCATTAAGTCAGGAGCCGCAATTAAAACCGCTCATTGATATTCCAAGGATGGCAACAATTACCCAAACTATGGTCAAAGACAGTATTGACGCCTTTGTGAATCGTGATACCGAACTTGCACGGTCGGTATATGAACGAGATTCCACGGTAGATGCCCTGAATGACCAGATATTTCGCGAACTATTGACCTATATGATGCAAGACCCTGGAAATATAACACGAGCCGTACATCTAGTCCTGATATCACGCCACCTGGAAAGGATTGCCGACCATTCCACAAACATTGCCGAAGAGGTTGTGTATATAGTCAAGGCAAAGGTGGTCAAGCATCGCAGTTACATCCCGGAAGAATCCTAACA
>MHXP01000043.1:0-6150 GCA_001824485.1 Planctomycetes bacterium GWA2_39_15
TGGGGGTGAGGTGGTTAATATAATTGAGCTTAAAGATATTAAGCTTAATAAGGGGATGTCTGACAAACTATTCATATTTGACGTGCCCAGGGGAATTGAGGTTATTGAGCCATTTAAGTAGTGTTTGAACGGAAACTATCAAAAAACTATCATTCCGAGCGTAGCGAAAAATCTTTTGGATAGAAAATTACAAGGTTTACAGAGTTCTCCCTTTGGTCGAAATGACAAAAATTAAGTAGGATGGATTAATCGAAGCAAACCCATCAAAACAGTTCAATCAGTTCAAGCTGTTCAAACAGATTTGTTGGGTGCGCCCTGCTTCACCCAACTTTCAAGACTTGCCAATTATTTAGAATTTAGGATGGGTGATCCCTCTCGTGTGTTCAGTAGTCAGGATTATTTATTGTAATGTATGAATATATTTTGATAAAAATGGAAATAACTTTCCCCCCACCGTGAAGAATTATGATTCACCACACACTTTAAATAATTTTATCTGAAAATTTGTATTGAAGACTCTTGGAATGCGTTATCGAGGAATTAATTAGGTAGAAGTATACAACTAATAATTACAAATTATCTAGTTCGCCGTCCTCGTCATCTAATGCTCTTTCAATTTCGAACTCAATTTCTCTTCTGGGCTCAAGCACCAGTTTTTTGTACCTTTCCTTAATAAATGCCAACCGTTCAATTTTCTTTCGGTGGTTATCTGTCTGCCGATTAACATCTAAAATCATTTTGCAACATCTCCACAAAAAAAATTAAAAAATACCGACTAAATAAAGTAAAATTTCCAAAGTTCGTTAAAATTATATAATCAACTAGATTATTGTCAAGACTAAATTGAATAAATATTTTGTGATTTTTTAACGTGATATTGTAATTGAATTAACACAATAATGTGTGGTAAACTGCCTTTTATTTTTTGTCACTCTCGTTTTGTTTTAACCATCAAAAACGTCTGGTGGTTGTTCGATGTAAAGTGGTTTATCATAACAACTGCATTGTAGATCATTCCATCTTTTTGAAGTAAATAATTTATATGTTTTTACCAGAAATATCAGTAAAAAAACCAATATTTGCCACGATGATTTTTGCAGCTATTGTCGTGTTTGGTCTGATTGGGTATAACCGCCTGGTAGTGGATGAATATCCCCATGTGGATTTTCCATACGTGTCTGTAACAACAACGCTTTCTGGTGCGAGTCCTGAAGTTATCGAAGCTGATGTTACTGATCCGTTGGAAGAAGAGATTAACACAATACCAGGTATAAAAAACCTGAGATCGTCTAGTGCAGATGGGGTGTCTCAAATAGTAGTTGAATTTGAGCTGGAACGAGACATTGACATTGCTGCCCAGGACGTAAGAGATAAGGTTGCTGTGGCAAGATATAAACTTCCAGATGATATAGAACCACCTATTGTAGATAAGGAAGACCCACAAGCTCAACCTATTATGTGGTTGGCTGTTTCTGGCGACAAGAGTTTAAGGGAAATCAGTGACTATGCTCATTATGATTTGAAACCAAAGTTTGAGATATTGGAGGGTGTTGGATCAATATTAGAAGGGGGAAAGAGACAGCGTGCTGTTAGGATTTGGTTAGATACAAAAAAGATGGAGGCATTTCAGATTACCGCTCAGGATGTTATCAGGGCGCTAAGAAGAGAACACAAGGAGTTGCCTGCCGGGCGTATTGAGAGTGGTGCTATAGAATTTTCAGTAAAGACAGAGGGTGAGTTTGATACGCCTGAAATGTTTAACGATCTCATTATTGAATATCGTAAAGGTTCGCCTATACGACTATCAGATGTTGGATATGCAGAAGATGGAATGGAAGATAGACGTTTTGTAGCAAGATACAGGAGTTCCCCCGGCGTTATTGAACCTGCATTGGGTTTAGGGATTAAGCGTCAATCTGATGCAAATACAGTGGCAGTTGCAGATCGTGTAAAAGCAGTATGTCATAGGATAGGGGGCTTGATACGAAAAGGTATTACACTAGATGTCGCCTCTGATCATTCTACCTTTATTGTGGAATCTATTAAAGAGGTACAGTTCTCTATTGCAATTGGCATCCTCCTTGTCGGAATGGTGGTTTTCCTTTTTTTAAGAAATATCAGAGGCACAGTATTTATCTGTCTAACTATTCCAACGGCATATTGCGGTGTGTTTGCAGTAATGTATTTTCTGGGTTTTTCTTTAAATAATATGACCATGTTAGCCCTGGCACTTGCTGTGGGGTCAGTTACAGACGACTCTATTGTGGTGTTGGAAAATATCTATCGTTACAGAGAATCAGGTTTGACACAATTTGAATCTGCAAGGCAGGGAACGAATGAAATTGCATTTGCCACTATAGCATCAACGCTTGCACTGGTTGCGGTCTTTGTCCCTGTGGCTTTTATGAAGGGAATTATTGGTAAGTTTTTTTATGAATTTGGAATCTCCGTTGCCACGGCGAATCTGTTCTCCACGTTTATGGCAATTACCCTTATCCCAATGTTATGTTCTAGATGGTTAAAGTTACCCAGCAAAGAGCATCCTGTATATAATTTTCTAGAAAAGTTGTTTTTGAGATTAGAGCATAGTTATAGATATATTCTTAGGATTGCATTAAATCATCGCTTGATGGTTGTGTTAATAGCTGTAGGGAGCTTTGCAGTGGCTATGTTTGTGTGGCGAATATTAGGAAAGGAATTGGTACCGCCCGAAGATCGAAGCCAATTTATGGTAGCTATTAAAACACCAGTCGGTTCTTCCATAAATTATACTGACAGTATGCTCCAGAAATGCGAAAATATAATGGATGGATTACCTGAAATACGCTCCTTTTTTGGTGCAGTTGGACTTGGAGGTGCTGTTGGCACTAACAAAGGAATTATGTTTACCCACATGATACCAAAAAATGAGCGGGAGAAAACGCAACAAGACATTATGAGTTATCTTAGATATATGTTTAGTCAAGTTCCAGGTATGTTTGCCTTTCCTATAGAGTTATCAATGACCTTTGGTGAACGCAGAGGACAACCTCTTGAATTTAGCATCGAGGGTCCTGACCTGAATGAATTGGTAAGGCTAACCAGAGAATTTATAAGCCGCATGAGAGAACTTCCTGGCATTGTGGATATAGACACAGATCTAGAGTTAGGGAAACCTGAAGTTCGTACAGTTATAAACCGTAACAAGGCAGCGGATCTTGGTGTAGATGCGACGTTGATTGGAGAAACGTTACAAGCGTTGGTTGGTGGCCTTGATGTAACAAAGTACAAGAGCGAAGGGAAGAGATACGATGTTACGGTACGACTTATTGGAAAACAAAGGGATACGCCAATAGATATTAGACCGCTTCTTATTCGGAATAAAGAAGGGAATCTGGTAGCGCTGGACGATGTGGTTAGCGTGTATGAAGGAATGGGACTAAATGTTATTAATCGGCTAAACAGGCAACGTTCAGTTACTATTACAGCAAATCTGGAATCAAACAAACCATTAGGAACTGCTGTACAAGAGATAAATGCTATAGCAAAACAAATCTTACCGCAGGGATATTTGATTTCGCTTTCTGGCAAGGCTGAGACATTTAAAGAATCGTTTGATAGTCTTTACTTTGCGTTTATATTAGCCTTGATATTTACATACATTATCCTTGCATCACTGTTTGAAAATTTTATACACCCATTTACGGTGTTATTATCAATTCCATTAAGTATGATCGGTGCTCTCGGTATATTGCTGTTGACGGGCAATACCATTAACATATTTAGTATGATAGGCATCATTCTCCTGATGTCAATAGTTACAAAGAACTCTATTCTTCTGGTTGACTATACAAACACATTAAGGGGGCAAGGATATGCCAGAAATGATGCCGTTTTGCAAGCATCACCCGTACGATTGCGGCCAATTCTTATGACGGCGTTTTCCACGATATTTGGAATATTTCCCATTGTCTTTGGAATTGGGCCAGGGTCTGAGACCAGAAATCCTATGGCAATTGCAACTGTTGGCGGAATTTTTTCATCTTTATTGCTGACCTTGATTGTTGTACCAGTAGTATACACTTTGCTGGATGATTTAGTGCTAAAATTTACCAAGAAAGAAGCCGGATAAAAAGAGAAATATACTACTACAACTACGAAGCGAATAAAAAGAGACATCTCGATGCTGCCGGCTAGCATTATCGCATCAAATACCGGCATTTGACAAGGGCTTAATATAAGACCTAAAAATTCCAAACCACAGAGACACACAGAGAAAAAAAATAGAATACAAAAGTCAGAATCCAGAAAATAAGTACAAGATTCTGTTTTCTATTTTATAGTGTTTTTGCCTTTCTGCGGCATTTTATAGTATTATATTCCATTTCTAGCAGTTGTTTCTTGATATGTAGCCCTGATGCGTATCCTGTTAATTTTCCATCCGAGCCAATAATTCTATGACATGGAACAACTGGAGGTAAGGGGTTTCTATTATTAGCCATTCCCACAGCCCTTGCGGCACGTGGACAACCAATCTCTTCTGCTACCCACTTGTATGACCTACATACTCCATAAGGTATCTCAAGTAATTTATCCCACACCTTCTTTTGAAAGGGTGTGCCACAACTCATATCCAGTGGAAAATCAAATGTTACAAGCTTGCCTTTAAAATATTCTTTTAAAAGTGTTGTTTCGTATTTTAGAATGGAATCGTTTCTCTGGAATTTTATGTCTGTTCCTGTATGCCTGAAAAGTGGGATGGAGTTTAGAAAATAATTTTCATTGGCGCAAGGAAAAGAAATCCTGCAAATTCCTTTATCGCTTTTTGCAATACATACCTTGCCGATTGCTGTATAAAAACTGCTGAAATAGATTATTCCCGGATTATTTACTCGAACTCTTGTGTCCAAATGTCAGCCTAAAACCTTTAACAAATCCCATTATAAGCAATGTGACAAATAGTAGTGTAGAAAGTACAGAAATGGTAAGGGGAATGATTACCCATAGCTCTTTTATACAATAACTCCACCACCAGTATTTTAACAAGTCTACTCCAGCTTTTTCTATAAAGAATAGGATTATTGAAAGAACAGCAAATCCTATAACGAGAGGCTTAATATCTTGCCTGTGAGGTGACATTGAGACCGTGAAAATAATAATGGCTAATAAGAAAAGCACATGGTGTATATTACCTAAATGCAGTTGATTCCAAAAGGCATTAAGAGTAACCCAGGCTGCATCAAGTAAGTGACGTATAAGATCGAAAAGGCCTTTTAACGAAAAGTGAATTTCATGAGGAAACGTGTTATTTAAATGAATAGGATTTGAAAGTAACTTTGCTATCAGGAAGATAAGGGCGGCACATGCAAAAATAGGGGCAGAGGCAATAATAAAGTCAAATACAAAAGGCACTTTGGGCTTATCATATTTAATTCCTGTGTTATTGGATGAGAATAAATTCAGTTCTTTAATAGTTGTACCAGTTGAAAGGCATATCAAAGCATGGCTTAGTTCATGTACAATAGTACCCGGGAAGAGAAATCCGCTAATAGTTTTAGTATTTATATACTTTCTCCATAGTACAGAGGTTGCATAACTGAGGAAGATAATCATGACAAGACCGATTGCTAACGAAAAGTATATCATATAAAACTTTTAACCACAGAGTTCGCAGAAAAAAGACAGAATACAAACGAAATGAACCAAAGGATACTTGTGGATTTAGTTAGATTAGCAGAGGTCTTTAGATATGTCAACCTGAAAAGACTATTCATAAAGAAAATAAATGTTTGAAACTTCATTTATGGACGCAGATAAACACAGATTATCATTATAGATAGTAAATGTAAAAAGCTTTTATAAATCTTATATCTGTGTGCATCTGCGAGAATCTGTGTCTTGCTTCAACACGCAAAGAATTGCTTTGAAATTTATAACAGGAAATATATAATATTAATCAAGTTCAACGCAAAGACGCAAAGAACGCAGAGAAAACGATAGATTTAAGATTGCGAATCCAAATCCAAAATCGTAAATCAAAAATCTAAATTTTGTTATTCTCTAAGAATTCACTGCAACATAGGCGTTCTAATTGGTAAGATGAACTGATAAATGTTATAGTTATATGGGGACGTAGCTCAGTCCGGGAGAGCGTCTCGTTCGCAACGAGAA
>MHXP01000043.1:6219-6376 GCA_001824485.1 Planctomycetes bacterium GWA2_39_15
ACTGGATAAGGAGTTAAAGATGTTTGAACGTACTTACGGGATGAAGTCATCTGTTTTTTTTAAAGAAATTCAGCGAAGGTAGGCTCGGTGCCGATATGGATTTTATCGAATGGTCATCCTTGTATCAGATGTATAATCGTCTCCTGGAAAAAAAGTT
>MHXP01000043.1:6434-7532 GCA_001824485.1 Planctomycetes bacterium GWA2_39_15
CCTTACCATCTTCACCTTCCTAATGACAAAGTAATTGATTCTGAACCAATGAATTTGAAAAAGGTCTTGACGAAAATAGGGGAGGTCTTACCTATAAAGGGGCTAGAGGGATAACGACAATAGCGCTTATATAACGTTATTTTACTCTGTTATATTTTTTCTTGACTATAGATGTGATTATATTGTATTTTGTCCACACTAACACACTAACTATAGTAACGGTAATAAATAACTTAACATAAAATATGAGATTATCCTTATTGTATAACTAAATAATTGCTTAAAATGTATAATAATTTAATGCCGTTACTATAACATTAGTAATAAAAATACATCGCGATAAGGGCAAACCCTGAGTGATCAGGGGGCGCAAAGTAATAGGATCTTCTTAATACAATAAGCCATGTAGGGTAGGCATCGCCTACCATTTATCTGTTTCCAGGTATCTTTTCCCAATCCCAATCACCCCTGTAAATAACAACAATATCATCTTCTTCTAGAAGAGATTCCATAAAATAAGCATTCACCTTTATTGCTATGTATCGAAAATCATGTCCTGCGGGTGATTAGGGTATTTTTTCGGTATCAGAGTTTTTCAACAATATGAAATATTATACTACTTGAAATGACTTTCCTAATGGTTGAAAGTCTGCTGTATCTTGATGTTCGAGTTTAGCTCTGATTTCTTCAAATCTTCTGACAGTTTCTTGGGAGTAAAGGCGTTCACCGCAACGAAGACAGACTTCTGCATGTACTTTTAAAACGGCAGTATTATTGCCTCCACGTAAAAGCTTTTCTACCTCTTTTTCGATCATTTCACTCCCACAAACGGGGCATTTTTCAAATGGCATCATTGTTATCTTCTCCTTTCTCTCCAATTAATCCATAGATTAGGATCCGGACGATAAACAGTAATAAGCACAGCCCACAGATTCATTTCATTGTATGCCCAAACACTATGAACAGGGCAACTGCTAAAAGTCTGGCCATATATCAAACAACTTGGATATGGTTTGTCGTTCGGGTAATCCTCAATAATTTCACCATGAAAGACTGAAAAATAAACTTCATCAAATGTGAGCTTGTCAGCTTCGGATT
>MHXP01000043.1:7726-22637 GCA_001824485.1 Planctomycetes bacterium GWA2_39_15
CCGATGAGTAAAAACGATCTTAAACAAGACGCAGCATATGATCGCTAAATTTTTCTTCAGAAAAGCGTTGCAATTCATCTACTTATAAGTATAAATTAATGCTATCATAATAACTTATTAAATAGCTTACTATCTACTGCCTCAGCTGTCTACTTTTATCTTTTTACACCTTTGTGTCTTCGCGGCTTTTTTAATCTGAGGAAGGTATATTGTGAAAATTGCCATAACGGGTCTCACTGGTTTTCTGGGTCATTATGTGGCAAAAAAACTCTTTGAGAGGGATGTTCACATCCAGGCGCTTGTACGGAATACCAGCAATACCTTACACCTTCAAGATTATGAGAAGAAGATTACCTTTGTGCAAGGCGACCTCACTGACAAAGAGGTATTAAAGAAATTTGTGCAAAGTGCGGATGTAGTCATTCACATGGCTTACGAAAGAAACGGTGCCTCATTTCACGAAGCGGCTAATAAGGACATTAAAAGATTCGTTGAGGCAAATCTTCTGGGAAGTATTGAATTATTAAGTGCCGCAAGACAGGCAGGTATCAAACAATTCATCTTTATCAGTTCTTGTGCGGTATACGGACACATCTTTTCCAATATCAAGTTAGACGAACTGCATCCCCTCATACCCGATTCAAATTACGGAGCATACAAGGCGTCGGTAGAGGCGTTTTGTCATTCATATTTCATGTTAAAGGCATTTGATATAACCATATTCCGACCTGTTGGTATTTATGGCTTAAACCCGCATCTTGCTCATTCTGCATGGTACAATATAGTAAAGGACATTAAGCATGGATTAGATGTGGATGTTTCAGGAGGTGGAAAGGTCGTTTCTGTGAATGATGTAGCACAGGCTATAGACCTGGCAATTGGCAATAAAGAGGCTTCAGGAAAGATTTATAATTTAGTAGATTTATATGTAGATAATATGACAGTGGCGGCTATGGCAAGGGAACTCTGTGGCTCCAGATCTATTGTTGGTGGCATACCCAAACAGCCAATCCATACAATTGATAACACACAATCAAAGGTATTAGGCGTGCGCTATGCTGGGATTGAGGGCTTAAGACGGCACATTCAAGAGTTGATTAGCCGTATTTAGAGAATTGCAGTATAAATAGTAACCTATCACTTGTATATGTCACCTCTGCTTCCAATCGATTTTATCTTAATAATTCTATTTTGAATATCAACTTCATAGACAATCCTTATGTTGCCTATCGGTTCTTCATGTCGAAAAGAGTATTTTGTATCTTTTAATGTCAATGAGAGGTAGATTTCTTGAAACAAGTTTTTGGATTTATTGTATTTCTGGTAGTAATATGTGCAATCGTTTCTGGATGCAGTGAAAAGAACGAATCAATTATTAGAATTGGTGTTATTGCAGAGTTGACTGGCCAAATTCCTGCATGGTCAACCAATCCCAAAACCACCATTGATGCAAGGACTGATACGCCGAAGAAATATGAACCTGAACCCGCTTAAGAAGGATTGCTTGTAGCAAGGCTAAAGCCTTGCCCTACGTCTTTGATCAGGTACATCCTTTCAAAAGAGTTATTTTATTTACCAGACTAAATTCATTCACTCAATCAAATAACGGACTAATTAATCTATTGGGACTTCATTTACTGTGATGTTCTTATTCTCAATTGTAATTTCACGTGCAGAACCCTTACCTGGTGAATTATTTGAAGCAAGGATAAATTCAATGCCGTATTTGCTTCTCCACATATCAGAATCGTGCTTATGCCCAAATAAAACAACATTAACTTTGTTTTTGATAATTTCCATTAGTTTACTGGCATCATTTAATTCCATGGTAAAATCACTGCGTATAAAGGGATGATGATGGAAAAACAATATTTTTGTAAAGGTTGCATTACTAGAGTCTGATAAAATATCTTTAAGTGCTTTTAATTGCTTGTCACCGACATTTCCACAAGCAAAGTCTGTGGGATCCATTGTTTCTAAATTTGTATCTAAGGCTATGAGCATAACCTGATCATTATTTTCTCTTATAATACTGACCACGGGCAAATTATCGTCACTAAATGTACCATTTTGCTGAAGGGGCGTCATAAGATATTCATCGAAACTTTCGGCTTTTTTACGCTCATAAAAGTTTCCAGCAGTCCCAAAATCATGATTACCAGGACAGATAAAGATACGTTTTTTGAAATGTTGAAGCGCTTCAAACGCTAGGATGTATTGCTCTTTATTCCCATCATCTACAATATCACCTGTTACAATAATGCAATGGGAAGGGTAGTTTTTATTTAAATTTCCAAGTGTCTTTGTCACTTCACTATTCTTTTCATCTGTACCGTGGAAATGAAGATCGCTTATATGTATAAATTTCATACTCTATCCCTCTTTTTCATTGATTTTGTGAGATAAATAAACACGATTTTTGGCAAATATTTATTGAAATGTTTAAACAAGCTAACAAGCCCATAGATTTACAATTGACATTTTTCTCTTTCTTCTTTTGTTCTGTCTGTTTTACCACACGCTCCTTTCTTTTAAATTGTTGACCAGAAAAGCTAATATTTCATTAGTTCTTGTACTATTTGTTCGATCCACCAACTATCAATTGTCCAATCTTTATTGTTTTCCATTTTCTAATAAGTTTGAATAAACAAATTGAGTGATTTGACCAGAATTGTCAATAGTAACTTTTCTATAATAGGGCGGTTTATCATCTTTTCCCCCAGGCACGCCACATGAGGCTGTCTGAACTATAACAGGGCTCTTTCCCCAGCAATTGTAAGACTTCTGAGTATTACTATACCAATCATGGTATATCCTGATCTTATGATCCTGATCCTTTTCTATCCTGAATTCAATATTCTTGTGGGCATGTCCCGAAAAAACGATATCTACGGGCTTAAACTTACGTTCTGCATTTTCCTCTGGTAATTCACTTTCTCTGTATCCCAAGCAGAGATAAAAGAACTGGCTGAGATAATGATTTACTGATCCATAGGTAAGGTTACATTCCTCTCCAGGTTTCAATACTCGATCAGTGGATTTGCACACCTTGCTTCTCACATAAGCAAAGTAATATTTTATAAATTCATAGACTCGATTATGTTCTTTTGGTGATGGAATATAACTACATTTTCCGTCTTGCTCGCTTTCCAGTACCATACGCAGGTCAACATTATCAGGAGGATTAATCGGCGGGGCATGTAAAAAGATAAAAGCCCGATTCTTGCCTTCCGGGTTATTTGGGATTGCAGCCAGCGCCTTCTCCAACCAGACTATTTGACTCCAGTTATAATAAACCTGTTCAGAATCAAATGCCCTCGAATCAGGCGACCCGCCCAGAATATTATCCTCCAAACTCATTCGCTTGAGATATTTGACTTTCTCATTATCTAACAGTTTACCAATAAAAACATCAGAGCCTGTATCCATGACTAAAAAGTAGTGTTCTCCATACCGAAAGGCGTAGTCTAAATAAGGATTTATGTATCTGAAATAATAATGGAGGGCACGGGCCTCGGCATGGAGCGGATTGTCTACAAGCAGGTCAACTGTTTTGCGGGTTATATACTTAATACCTTTACTAATCCCCCACGGCACTATCCATGAAATTCCAATAATCGCTAAATAAATAACACTATCTGCTATTTTTGTTGGCTTTCCTTTTTCCCATATTCCGCCAACCATAACTAAAAATGGCAAAGTACGCTTAGTCCATGTTCCATACACACCGGAAACTAATTTTTCTATCTTTATCTTCCATTTGTCAGTTTTGGTAAAGGCATTGAGGTTGATTTTTTTTAAGATATCGCTTGTTAGTTCTTCTGACAATTTTGCTCTTTCGTCACCTGGATACTCAGCAGAATCAAAAATTTTAAAGTTATAATGTTCCAGCTCTTCTTGCTTCAAACCGTAACTTTTCCTATTGGAATCAGAAAGATTTGGATCATACGGGTGGAGACGCCAATCGTGATTTCCCGTTGATGTAAAAACAGCGATTTTTATACCGGAATTGCCCCTTACTGTTCCTTCTAACCCTGCTCCAGTAATTATGTTCATGAAGGTTTTCCAATTATTCTCTATGTAATTCGGCTCATCCTCCCAGCCGTGAAAGGCAAAATCAACCAGATCTCCAGTAATGACAACAAAGTCAAGTGTTCCATTATCTGCGCATTCATTTGCTTTTTTAATAAATTTTCTTAAATTTTCGTTGAAATTGACGTAATTGCCCCTGATATCTTCTCTTCCCCTAGTGTTCTTTTCCTTCAATATTTCATCGAGAATCTCATCATTCCGTGTAGCAACGTGAAGGTCAGTAAGATGGATGAAGTTACATTTATTTTCAAAGCTCTTAACAAACTGTACGGAATGATAGTTGATTCTTTCCCACCTCCTGGATTTATCCGTATATACCAAATCATAAATAGCAGGCAGATATATCCTTCTTTTTTGTCTTAGAAGGATTCTATAATTTCCTCCACTTTTCAGATTCACTTTGACCCTGATTTTCCAGTAGCGTGTATTCTCACCCATTACTTTGTAGTGGAATTCACTATTAAAAATATATCTCGTATCTTCTGCATTTTTGAAATCGGACAGTTTATTCCATTCAGTAATTTCTTCGGGTTCATCTTCAATCGTTAGCGAAATATCCTTAGGAATTTTGTCTTCTCTATTTGAACTTGAACATCGCAGGCATAAAGTTCCTAAAAATTCACTTTTCAATGGTGTAATAGAGTCACTATATTGCCCGGCAATTATTAATGGGATTGTTTGCCCATGTTCAAGTTCTTCAATTGAAACTATACGTGGACAACCGAGATTTGGACTAATAATTAATGGGAATTCATCTAATTTTGCCATTTTGACGTTTCTCCATTCTTCTCTAATTATTGGTTTTTATATAACATCGAAGGAAGGTTAAAAAAGGAAGGTTAAAAGGTCACCCATTTGGGCATAGAACAAAGTTCATAAATAATGTACCGATAATATAAAACAATTACAAGATATTTTAATTGTTAAAATTGAAACCTTAAACATATATCCAAACCTAAGTAAGAAGCCCACCGCTAAATCCAAAGCACGAAATCGTTCGACTGAGCGCTCACGACGAAGTCCGAAATTTGAAACAATTTCAAATTTACAAATTCAAATATTCTAAAACACGTTTCCAATTTCTGTCATTTGATACCTAAAAATTGCAGTTGGACACGGAAGAACACAGATAAACACAGATTTTTAAACAGAATAAAGAAAATCTGTTATTCATTCGTTGGGTGAGCGAGACAAAAGACCTAACTCATGATTTTGTCTGTGCTTGTCTGCGCTAATCTGCGTCCCATTGCAGAATTTAGAAGATATTAGAATTTGTTTCGGATTCCTGAACCTGTCAGGAACAGGTTTCGATATTTGAATTTCGAATTTGTCAAATCCTCCAAATAAAAACACAGTTGCATATGCGGCCCCGAAAGCTATAATCACAGTTATAAATATTTTCTTTAATCCTTCTTTTGAAAGGGGCATTAAAGATGGTTTTCGGGATAAAAACCTCTGTAAGTATTTTTAAAAATAGAGGAGGGTCGTATGAATAAAAAGGCATTGTTAATTATTTTGCTATTCCTCTTTGTTGCAGGTTGTGCCAATGGACGCGGGATGAAGGTGACGATCAAGCCCACCTTGGATAAGCGCTTAAAAGAAGTGCAGTCAATCCCCATTCATGTGGGGATTTTTATTGAACTGTCGCTGCGTCAGTTGAGTCAAGAAGAGTGGCAAACAAGTATGATTGTGGGTGTACATCATTACGTATTCCCGATAGGGGCGCCACTGGCTAAAAACATAGAAGAAATGGCGAGGATGGTATTTAGCAAAGTTACTGTTCTGAACGAGTTACCTAGCCGAGAAATGATTGAAAAGGCAGGGATCGAAGCCGTATTAACGGTGCAGTTAAAGGAATCGAAGTTGGAATTGATTGTTGAAGAATCAGTTTGGAGGGCTATTGGGAAACACTATCTGGCGATTCAAGCCTCTTTATTAGATAAAAATTTAAACAAGATATTTGAGGATGAATTGACCGTGGAAGGAAAGAATTTGGATTTAATTGATTACCACACGGAGGGAGGATGGTGGAAGGTCGCTGGACCAAAATACGGACCTGCCGTGGAAGATTCGATAGAAAAGGTTGTCTTTAAGCTTGGCCAGAGATTAATTTCATACAAGGGAAAAATTGTAAACAAATAATCCTTTCAATTCAATAATATTACAAAGCCGCCCTCTGCCTAATAACTCTCACAAACGTCAGGTAATTTCTTTAATAGCCGTTGAATTAAATAATGAATTTGCATAAAGTTTTTAATAAATTTATGATGTTAACGATACATTGTAATTCGATATTGTATAACTGCAAGTGGAAATTGAGGTAAAAGTATTACCATGATAAGGTCTTTAAAAAGATTACCTATACACTTCGAAGCTATACTATTCGACCTTGATGGAACGCTGCTTGATACACTGGAAGATCTGAGTAATGCAGCAAACCGTGTCCTGGCAAGAAACGGTTTTTCCACGCACAAGATGGATGTTTACCGATATTTTGTGGGGGATGGGGTTGCTGTACTTATGAACCGTGCGCTGCCGGAGGATAAGCGAAATGATGAGATTATCTGTACTTGCGTCCAGGAATTTCGGGAAGAATATGGTCAGAATTGGAACGTAAAGACAAAACTTTATAACGGCGTGGCAGAAATGCTCGATGCGCTGGCGGCGTATAGCCTGAAAATAGCAATTCTGTCCAACAAACCGGACGAATTCACAAAACGGTGTGTAGCTGAATTTCTACCGAAATGGACCTTTGACATAGTTCTAGGTCAGCTCAATTCATTACCTCTCAAACCAGATCCAGCAGGTGCAAAGGAAATCGCTAAATGCCTTAAAATCTCACCTTCTAATTTCATCTACCTTGGAGATACTTCTATCGACATGAAGACGGCTGTTGCGGCTGGTATGTTTCCGGTGGGAGCGCTCTGGGGCTTTCGTACGGGAAAAGAATTGCTGGAAAATGGTGCGCAGGTGCTGATCGAAAGGCCGCAGGATATTCTTAATCTTCTGGACTCGAATGGTTGCGTTATAAATAAATAAAGCATTCAATCCAATCATGGCGTTGCCAAGTGCCATAATATGCCAACCCTTTGGACTTTGTCTCAACCTGTAAAAGAAATTTATCGTTGTCTAAAAAAGAGGTGAACGTTAACTTTTTTTGTTAAAAGACTATTAGGTTTGATAGAGTATTTCAATCAATTAAATCCAGTTTCTGAGTGTACATATGAACCATGAGTAGGAATTATATTTAACATGACTGTAAAAAATTGTAAAACGCAATTACTTAGAGATTTTATTATAGAAAATATCAATAAGAAGGGAAAGATTACATTTGCCGAGTTTATGCGAATGGCGCTGTATCATCCGAAATACGGCTACTATAATTCAAACAAAGAAAGAATAGGGAAATGTGGGGATTACTACACAAGTCCTATCGTGCATAGAATATTCGGGGAACTATTAGCAAAACAACTGGAAGAGATGTGGAGAATTACGGGAGAAGAGTCATTCACAGTTGTTGAGATGGGTGCTGGTAGTGGTTGGTTGTGTTATGATATTATTCATTATATCAGGAAGGAATATCCGAGATTTTATGATAACTTTCATTACATCATTGTTGAGACAAATCCTTATGCAAAGAAAAAACAAAGACTGCTTTTAGATTCTATTGATATAGATGATGATAAGGTGTCGTGGCGTACATACGCAGAAGATGGATTTTCCTTCGATAGGATTCATGGTTGTTTTTTATCCAATGAATTTGTAGATGCCTTACCTGTCCATCGGTTGAAGGCAAAAAATAAGGTTTTAAAAGAAATGTATGTGAGTTATAATAATTCAGGTTTTTTTGAGATCGAAGATGATGTGTCCACACACGAGTTTAAAGAGTATCTTGGCACGCTCCGGGTATATTTAAGAGAAGATCAGGAGTGTGAGATTAATTTGGATGCCTCAAAATGGCTAGGGCACGTCTCCGATAAATTGCATAAGGGATTTGTAATTACCATTGACTATGGTGACACAATTGATGGAATATTCAGGGAAAACGATACCGAGGGCACTTTGAGGTGTTATTATAAACATACCGTTAATAAGGATTATTATGAGCGGCTTGGAGAACAAGACATCACCGCCCATGTGGATTTTACGTACTTAATTAAAGTCGGGAAGTTAGCAGGATTGCAAGTCACTGGTTTCACAAAACAATCACATTATTTAATTGCTTTAGGTATTCTGGAAAAGTTAAATAATACAAATACTGATATAGAAACAACGTTAAAAGTGAAAAATCTTTTTCATCCAGAGGGAATGGGGGAGATTTTTAAGGTTTTAATTCAGCACAAGAATATAGAGAATCCTCGATTGAATAGTTTAAGACCATTACATTCAATAACAATATAAATCCTAACATCATACTTACCGCAAACTTTTATTTAGAAGGGGGATGTATGAATAAAAACCAGTCATCACAGCCTTGTACCATGATGGAAATACTTATGGAGGCAATCAAAAAGGAACAGGAGTCGTATGACTACTATTATAAAGCTGCATTGCAGGCGACAAAGCCAGCGACACGTAAGATGTTATTATGCTTAGCAGAATGGGAAAAAGAGCATATTGATGAGTTAACAAATCATGTGATGGAACTTAAGGCGCAGAAGGAGATTGATCGGGCTATTACCGGCGGTTAGTAAAAAGGCAATTTGGTTAGCCACGAATTTACACGAATAGTCACGAAATAAAGTTTAGATTAAAATCTGTGTCAATTTGTGTCCATTCGTGGCTAATGTAAAGGTGGAGAAAACAATGGATATCAAGCGAGAAGATTTACTGCAATTATATTATTATCTAAAATTAACACGACGATTGGAAGACCGCGTTACATCGCTTTATCATCAGGGAAAGATATTAGGCGGGGCATGGACAAGCAACGGCACTGAGGCGGTTTCGGTGGGCTATGGCTGCGCCCTTGAAAGAAATGATATTGCAGCCCCATATTTTAGAGATATGGGAGTATTCCTGATACGAGGAATTACTGCAAAACGCATTATGGCACAGTATTTTGGTAAAAAGACAGGTGTTACAGGCGGTAAGGAAGGGAATGTACATATAGGAGATTTGAATTTTGGCGTGTTTGGTTTTCCCAGCCACCTGGCAGATAATTATCCTGTTGGAACTGGCGCTGCTCTTGCGTTTAAAATACGTGGTGAAAAGAGGGTTGCAGTTGCGTGTACAGGAGATGGTGGGACAAGTCGCGGTGATTTTCACGAGGCAATGAATTTTGCCGCCGCAAGGAAATTGCCCATTGTATTCATCTGTAACAATAACCAATATGCTTATTCTACTCCGTTACGATTACAAATGGCAATTAAAGATATCTCAGAACGTGCGAGAGCTTATGGTATGCCAAGTAAGATTGTGGACGGAAACAATGTCGTGGCAGTTTATACAGCAGCAAAGGAGGCATACGATATCGCAAGAAATGGTGGAGGTCCCACATTTATAGAGTGCAAGACCATGAGAATGCATGGCCACTCAGAACATGATAGCGCTAAATATGTGCCACGTGAACTATTGGAAGAGTGGAAGAAAAAGGACCCGATTTTGAATATGGAGAAATATTTGTTGGAAAATAATCATGCAAAGAAGAATGATATTGACGGCATTGATTCACGTGTAAAGAATGAGATTGAAGAGGCTGAGACATTTGCTATTGAAAGTGCATATCCTGAATCAGAAGACGGCATGAAGGGTTTGTATGCAACGCCAATTGTAGGGGAGTAAAAAAAATGAAAGAGATTACCTATCTTGAGGCAATTAAAGAGGCATTAGACGAAGAGATGTCACGAGACGCCAGCGTGTTTATTTTGGGTGAAGACGTAGGGGTTTATGGTGGAGCATTTCGTGTTACAGAAGGGTTTTTTGATAAATACGGAGAGTGGCGTGTGCTGGATACGCCGTTAGCCGAATCAGGATTTACAGGCGCAGCTATTGGCGCTGCACTGGTTGGCATGAGACCTGTGGTGGAAATGCAGTTTGCTGATTTTATTTCATGTGCCTTTGATCAATTGGTAAATGTTGCAGCGAAGAATCATTACAGATGGGGGGCAGCAACGCCTATTGTCGTACGCGCCCCTTATGGTGGAAACATACACGGCGGTGCTTTCCATTCACAGTGTATTGAAGGGTTTTTCTATAACGTACCAGGTCTGAAAATAGTTGCACCAGCTACTGCGTATGATGCGAAGGGATTATTAAAGGCAGCCATTCGAGACAACGACCCAGTGATTTATTGCGAGCACAAATATCTCTATAGACGTATAAAAGACTCCATTCCTGAAGAGGATTACGTTGTCCCTATAGGAAAGGCTCGAATTGCACTCGATGGTAAGGACGTATCAATTATTACTTATGGTGCAATGGTACATACTGCGCTAGAAGCCGCAACCGTACTAAAAGACAATGGAGTTTCTTGTGAGATTCTTGACTTGAGAACAATCCTGCCGTTGGATAAAAAATCAATTCTTGACACTGTAAAGAAGACAAACAAAGTTATCGTATTACACGAGCAGACTAAAACTGGCGGTGTAGGTGCTGAGGTATCTGCCTTAATAAGTGAACATTGTTTTGACTATTTGGATGGCCCCATCATTCGTGTTGCCGCTCCTGACACGCCAGTGCCATACAGCGCACAGATGGAGGAGGCTTTTATTCCGCAGGCAAAGGATGTTATTTCTGCGGTAGAGAAATTAATACGCTATTGATGTGGAGGTTTCAGATATGCCTGTTGATGTAATTATGCCGCAGATGGGCGAGACTGTAGCTGAAGGAACTATCCTCAGGTGGCTAGTTCATGAAGGGGACCGTGTTGGAAAAGAACAGCCCATCGTCGAGATTAGCACAGATAAAATTGATACAGAGGTACCATCACCTGTTAATGGTGTTTTGAAAAAGATTCTATATCCTGAAGGAAAGACACTTCCAGTCCAGACAATAATTGCCCAAATTGAAGAAGTTGAGGTGAAAAAAGGCGTAGGGGCGAACGGCCGTTCGCCCGTGCTTGAATTTGCGAAGCAAGTTGAAATCACTAAAGTGGCAAAAGAAGAAATAATATTTGAAAAACCAGATGAAACACAGAAAAGGCACTCACCCCTGGTAAGAAGATTAGCTAAAGAATATAACATTAATTTAGAGGAGGTGAAAGGTACTGGTGAGGGAGGACGGGTTACTAAAAAGGATATTATGGATTATGTAGCTTCGAAACCCGGTATTTCTGCGCCTCCTACGGCAGAGACGGAAAAGAAGGTTTTAGAAAGAGAGACACTGATTCCGGTAAGTCCAAAAAGAAAGATTACTGCCGACAGAATGGTGCAGAGCAAACGGACTGCTGTTCATGTAACAACGGTATTTGAAGTTGACATGTCAAAAGTTGAACGATATCGGGAGTTGAATAAAGAAAATTTAAAGAGGGGAGGAATACATCTTACGTATCTTCCATTCGTAACTCTTGCTATAGCACGTGCACTAAAGGAACATCCGATATTAAACGCTTCATGGACGGATGCTGGTATTGTACAAAAGAATTATATCAATGTAGGAATTGCTGTTTCCCTGGAAGATGGGCTGATAGTGCCTGTAATAAGGGATGCTGATAAAAAAGACCTGTTGCAATTAGCCCGGGAAATTCAGGATATAGCCCAGCGTTCACGTACGAAAAAATTAAAACCTGAAGATGTGCAAGGTGGAACGTTTACAATTACAAATTACGGTCTTAACGGTAGTTTATTTGGAACACCAGTTATATTACTGCCTCAGGTAGCTATATTGGGTGTTGGGACTGTTGTCAAAAAACCTGTAGTAATTAACGATGCAATTGCAATTCGATCTATGGTTTATCTAAGCCTTTCATTTGATCATCGTGTTATGGACGGTGCCAATGCCGATAAGTTTCTTCATAAAATAAAAGATATTTTAGAAAGCTGGGAGGTTACTGTTTATGAGTCGAAAAGGTCTTCTCCTCCAACTGGATACGGTGGAGTATGGTAAGGCATGGAAGCTTCAAAAGACATTATTGGATGCCAGAGTATCTGGCAAAATAGAAGATTGTCTTGTCCTGCTTCAACATCCCCCCACCTTTACATACGGACGTAGATACAAAGAAGCCAATCTGATATTTAATAGGGAATTATACGAGAGTAATGGTTTTGCCGTTTATAAGACAGACCGCGGTGGTTTGGCTACATACCACAGTCCTGGTCAGGTAGTTGGTTATCCCATTGTAAGAATGCATACCTATACCAAAGATTACTATCAATATCTAAGGATGCTTGAAGAAGTGATGATAAGAACATTGTCTGACTTTGGCATTAAAGCTGAACGAAAAGAGGGATATACGGGTGTGTGGGTAAATGAGGTAAAGATCGGTTTTATTGGTGTTCGGCTTGCTTTGGGTTACACCATGCATGGATTTTCTCTTAATGTAAACAATGATTTATCCCCATTCAAATATATTATCCCTTGCGGAATTCAAGGTGTAAAGATTACCTCCATAAGAGAAATATTAAATACAAACATAGATATTAAGGAAGTATATAATAAGCTTGCGAATCACTATTCGGAGGTATTCCAGGTACAGATGATAACTATGGAGAATAGAGATTTGATTAAGGACATGGAATTTTATGAAACCATACACGAAGACTCATATACTCGTTTCATAAACAGCTAATATTATGGTCGAAAAAGAAGATTCAAATAAAATGAATGATCGAAGTAAGATCCTTGAAGATGGCAAAAAGGATGGAATCTTTGGCAGTATAAAAGACAAAGAGATAGACCATGTTGATTATGACCGATGGACGGGAGGACCGCGCGGGCCGGAAAAGATTACGTTCAAGGATGGTAGTGTCGTAATATTTAAGTGCGACATCCGCCATTACTGGATGGCTGATAATCCTGACACCCCAATTCGGGAGGCGATTGCTTATCAAATTGACAGGATTGTAGGACTTGGATTGATTCCTAGAACGATGGTAATTGATGATATGATTAACGATATACAATATGATGGCTCTGTTCAGGAATGGATGAAGGACGCTAAAGATGGGTATCAAATAGATAAATTCACACCAGAGGAAAAGAAAGATTTTGAACGCTTAAGGGTATTTGATTTCGTGATTGGGAATAGCGATAGACATCTGGAAAATGTTTTGTTTACTAACGATGGCAAGATGCATGCTATTGACCACAATGCGTGCCTTATTATTGATAAAGACGAGGATATTTTGTCTTTTCCGGATTCAATTATCATTTTCTTCAGTAAAAACGTTGTGCATGACATGCCGCATATCGTGGACATTATAGAAAAGTTTTATGACTGCAAAGAAAAAATATTGGGTTTGATAGATAAATATATTCACGATAATACGAAACTTGCTAAAGTAATGGTGGAATCGAGGATTAATTATTTGTACGAAATGTTAAAAAAAGACAAGCCATTTCCAAGAAAATATTTAGAATGGCGTAACGGGTTGGATGAAGAAGTGCGTAAAATCGTAAAAAGAGACAAACAGCAGTAGGCAGTTGGCAATCGGCAAATAAACTTCAAATTATAAATCTTAAATCATACTTCGTAAATCATTAATTATATTATGCGTCCAAGCTGGTTAAAGATAAAGTTACCAACAGGTAAAAATTTTAAAGAGATAAAGGGCATTTTGAAAGATAAACGACTTCATACGGTATGTGAAGAGGCCCTGTGCCCAAATATTGGTGAGTGTTTTGAACAGCGAACTGCAACGTTTTTAATACTTGGCGATACCTGCACCCGGCAATGCGGGTTCTGTGCCGTTAAGAAGGGGATGCCCTTTGGAATAAACAAACAGGAACCCCTCAGGATTGCAGAGGCAGTTTGGAAGATGCAACTGAAATATGTAGTAATTACTTCCGTTACAAGAGACGATCTTCAAGATGGCGGGGCATCAATATATGCACAAACGATTAAATGTATTAGAGAGTGTATTAAAGATTGTAAGATTGAGGTATTAATCCCAGATTTTGGAGGGGTTTCGGAATCGTTAGAAATGGTGCTTGATGCTAAACCTGACATATTGAATCATAACATAGAAACTGTACCGCGCCTTTATGCACAGGTAAGGCCCTTGGCAGATTACAAACGTTCCCTGAAATTATTAAAGAATGCGAAAGAGAAGGTCAATGGCTTAACGCTAAAATCTGGCTTAATGTTAGGTCTGGGTGAAGAGTGGGATGAAATAATCAGCGTCATGCAGGCTATCAGGGATGTGGGCTGTGACATTCTTACGTTAGGACAGTATTTGAGTCCAAAGAGAAATGCCTTACCGATACGGCGTTATTATACCCCTGAAGAGTTTACAATGTTAAAGATGGAAGGTGAGCGGATGGGGTTTCTGCATGTTGAGTCAGGGCCGCTGGTACGGAGTTCCTATCACGCAAAGGCACAATCAGACTCCTTAGTCGCCAAAGTCTGAACATATACGATAGGACTACACCACCAGAGAAAGAAATAGGGGACAGGTCTTTTATTTTGCTATAAGGTTGAGCAAGAGATAGATTATGCTTCACAGCAAGTTTCTTAACAAACCTTTAAGAGGAGAAACACTATGAGTAACGACGTGCCCGAGGACTTCATGACTCCGGATTCTCTCAAGCGAGCGCTTAAGGCGTTCAGGAAGCGCCTCAGACTAACGCGGCTTGACGCCGAGTCCAGACTCGGCGGTGGCGCGCTCAGCGGTGGAAAACATTCTGGCATTGTGGCCATTCGTCCGCCAAACAGTTATCC
>MHXP01000044.1:0-808 GCA_001824485.1 Planctomycetes bacterium GWA2_39_15
TGGGAAAGATTGCTTCGCTCCGCTCGCAATGACACGTTTTTATGTAAACTTATTTATGACGTTTACTATAGATACCAGGTCACAATAATCGTATGGGAAGGGAGGAATAGCGTGATGGAAAGCAAAAGTCATATAGTATTGCCGAAAGACACGATCGCCGAATTCTGTAAGCGGCACCATATACGCAAGCTGTCTCTGTTCGGTTCCTGCCTGCATGGCGATTTTGGGCTAGAAAGCGATATAGACCTTCTCGTTGAGTTTGAGCCGGACCATATTCCAGGTCTCATAACCTTATCTGGTATGGAGATCGAATTAAGCGAAACCATCGGGCGAAAAGTGGACTTGAGGACACCTGAAGATTTAAGCCGCTATTTCCGCAAGGAGGTAGTTGAGTCGGCAGAGGTGCAATATGTGCAGTAAAGAAGATATTGTCTGGCAGACGGTTACTGAAGACCTTCCATCTCTCATAATCAAACTTGAAGAAATACCTTCCCTTAAGAACAAACCATGAAAAAGATTGACAAGCTCATCATCAATTCCCCTTACGAAGAACCACAGCAGTATTGGGAATACATACGTGATACACGGGAATTTATCTTACAGGAAGGCCGCAGGCCTGCGGGTTATATTGTTGCATCGGAAAGCTCCAAGTCCTTTGACGACCCCGGAACTTTTATTGAGATTGAATTGGTAAACGCCATCCGTCCACGGATGAAGAAATGGAGAGAGCAGGGTTATCCGGGTGTTACAGGCATTACAAAAAGATCACTGCAACACTGGCAAGACCCCGAAGAACGTAAAGACCGCA
>MHXP01000044.1:909-15232 GCA_001824485.1 Planctomycetes bacterium GWA2_39_15
CCACAGGCTCTGGCAAAACCATTGTCATGAGTATGCTCATTGCCTGGCAAGTCCTGAATAAAGTAGTCAATAGTAAAGATACACGTTTCTCCAAAAATATTTTGGTTGTTGCCCCGGGTTTAACGGTTCGCAACCGCTTATCGGTATTGAAGATCCCTTTCGACAAGGAAAACTACTTTGAGGAATTTAACATTGTTCCATCGGGTTTGATGGAATCGCTTAGGCAGGGGAAGGTAAAAATCATCAACTGGCACACCCTAGCTTGGGACAGCGAAGAAAGACTGGCAAAGAAGAAGACCGTTGACAAACGGGGCGTTAAAAGTGACGAGGCATACGTGCGGGATGTGCTGGGCGATATGGCAAATGCAACAAATCTTGTTGTTATCAACGATGAAGCACATCATGCGTGGCGTGTTAATCCAGATTTTAAGGGTAAGAAAGATGATAAGGAATTAGTTGCAGAAGCAACAATATGGGTTGGCGGCTTAGATAAAATTCACCGTTCACGGGGAATTCTACAATGCTTTGACTTATCGGCAACACCTTTTGCACCGAGTGGAAAACAAGCAAGCGAAGAAGCTTTATTTCCGTGGATTGTTTCTGACTTCGGTTTAAATGATGCGATTGAAAGCGGTTTGGTAAAAACTCCGAGAGTTGTAATTCGTGATGATGGTAGCCCTTCCGCAAGAGATTTTCGTTCTAAGTTGTATCGTATATATACCGCAGATGTTGAAGGTGCAAAAATATCAGATGGCCTAAATCAAAAAGTAGATGAAACAATTCCGCTTCCCGATTTAGTGAAGAACGCATATATCCTTTTAGGAAAAGATTGGAAAACAGTTTATGATAGCTGGAAAAACAAAATTCCTTTTGTTCCACCCGTGATGATAACAGTAGCGAACATTACTTACACATCAGCACGGATAAAATATTCTTTTGACCACGATAGCTTTTTACTTTCGGCAGTTGGCTTAGGTGAATTGGGTAATCCTGAAAAGACATTGCAGATAGACAGCAGCATTTTGAATAAAGTAGAGAAAGGCGCGTTCGGAGAATTTAATGGTGATGAAACCGAACAAGATATTGAGGAAATTAAAGATGTTGTTGAAGAAGAAAATGATGAACCGACTGAAAAGAAAAAATCAAAAAAAGACTTGGCACTTGAGTTAAGAGGAAAAGTTAATACTGTTGGAAGATTTGGAGAGGCAGGAGAGCAAATTCAAAATGTAATTTCAGTTGGTATGTTGAGTGAGGGTTGGGATGCAAAAACCGTTACGCACATTATGGGGTTGCGTGCATTCAGCAGCCAGTTGTTATGTGAGCAGGTTGTAGGCAGAGGTTTAAGACGAACCGAGTATGAAACTAAAAAATTTATAGACCCAAAAACAGGGAAGGAAATAGATTTATTTGAACCGGAGTATGTAAATATTTTCGGAGTGCCTTTCACTTTTCTTCCACATGAGGAAACAGGTGAAGGACCTGAACCGCCGCCACCGAAAGCAAAAACAGAAATTAAACCAGACAAAGAAAAAGCAGAACACGAAATTTCTTTCCCGAATGTTTTGCGGATTGACCACATCTACAAACCGCAACTCACAATCAATTTAGCGAAAGTAAAACCGCTTGAACTTGACCCCTACTCTTCCATTACCGAAGCAGAGTTAGGAGCAATCATTGCGGGCAAACCGACCAATCTTTCTATTTCAGGAATTGATTTAGTTGAAATTGGAGTCAACACACGGATGCAAACAATTATTTTCAAAACTGCATCTGCTATTTACAATTCAGAAAAGAAACCCGACTGGAAAGGAAGCAAAGAAACTTTTCTGATTCAGCTAATCGGAATTGTTGAGAAAATTATTAATTCTGATAAAATTAGGTTTAAAAATCCATTGTTCAATCAGGATGAAGTGAGAAAAAGAATTTTGCTAATGCTGAACATGAACAAAGTCATTCAGCATCTCTGGAATGAAATCAGTGCAGTCAATACAACTCAACTCACACCGATATTTGATAAAGAACATCCGATTCGTTCAACAACAGACATCAGAACATGGTGGACAAGCAAACCGTGTGAGAACTTTTCTAAATCACACATCAACTTTGTTGTTTACGACAGCACTTGGGAATTTCTTGAAGCAAGAAAAATTAACGACAGCAAATTAGTTGAATCATTCGTGAAGAATGACCACTTAGGTTTTGCAATCATTTACAACTATCAGGGAATCGTGAACAGATATTTCCCTGACTTCATTATTAAACTGAAAACAGGCGAGCATCTTATTCTTGAAACCAAAGGGTAGGACAAGGACAAAGACAAAACAAAAAGAGCATTTCTTGACGAGTGGTGCAGAGCAATTAATCAGCATGGAGGATTTGGAAAATGGAGTTGGGCTGTTTCGTTTGACCCGAATGACCTTGAGAAGTTGTTACATGATGCCAATAATTATTAATAAGATATATGCTGCCTCCCTTGTCTCCGGTGGCGAAAATTGTGTTTTTAATATAAATAATAGGCGAGAGAATATCTGATAGCATAAGTGGGGGGGAATTATGAGTAAAAAAGCGTTGCTGATAAATGAAATTGAACAAGTACTAGAGTCTTTTCTTGATGAAGTTTCAGATTTTGTTCATTTTCTGAAGGCAAAGATAATCAAGGAAAAGATTAATACTGCTAAGGAGGAAATAAACTAGCATTTTCCCGGTTGTTAAAATTGAATTTTATACATTACCTCCGCTTAAAATAAAAGGGCATTGCCACAATGATTGCTACTGCGGTTGCCGTTATTACCTTCAGCTCCACATGACATATCAGCCAACCACAAATCAACAATGCTAAAATGGGGATACAGTATCCTCCAAAAATCCGGTAACTCCTCACACTTTCCGGTTTGCGTCTTCTTAACACGATAACCGTCAAACACGTGGGGATATATTGGAGAATACTTACCATAACACTTGCCGCAATCAGATATTTAAAACTGCCTGTTAAACTTAATAAAAGCGTTAAACCCGTGTTAACTACAATAGCCAGATATGGGGTATGATACATTGGATGTATTTTAGAAAACATCCTGGGGAAGAATCCATCGGCTGAAAGCGCATAGAGACTGCGCGGACTGGTCAGGGCAATTCCGGCATTAATACCACCAATAGACAGTAAAGCTCCTATGCCAATGAGTACACCGCCAACCGGCCCCATAAAATATCTTGCTGCATCTGCCAGAGGCTTATCAGATTCAGCAAGACCTGGAAACGCTCCCTTGGCTACAATCTGAATGACTACATACAAAATAGTAACGATCAACAATACAAAGAACATTACGCGCGGAATGTCCCTTTGAGGATGCCGCATCTCCTCGGCAGGCACTGCAACAAACTCAAAACCAGTATACGCATATAAAGCCATAATAACCGCCATATTAAAGTTTCCATAAGATAAACCCCCCTGCCCCCCTTTACTAAAAGGGGATGAAGGAGGATTACTTTCATGTATAAAAAACAATCCAACACCAATAAATATAAGCAAGGACAGGAGTTTTCCCACAGTAAAATAATTAATTGTCCTTGCACCTGGTTTCACCCCAAAAAAATTGATTGTGCTCAATCCAATAATTAGTACCGCGACAATTGCTTTACTTAACCACACATTTTCTGCCGGCAGAAAATATCCCAGATAAAGTCCAAAACCGCTGGCAACCGATGCCCATCCAATGATAGATGAAAGCCATACCATCCAGCCCACCAGAAAACCCACGAACGGTCCAAAGGCATCTCTGGCATAAAGGTATGCGCCGCCTGTCTTGTTGTACATCCCTCCCATCTCTGCAAAGCACAGGGAAATGATGAAACAAAGGACTCCGCACAATGGAAACACCCAAACAGCTCCACTCCCGGCCAACCCGTATAGTTGTCCTGGCAGTAAAAAAATACCAGCGCCCACCACGCTATTAATTCCTAAACAAAGCACGTCAAAAAAACCCATGGCGCGGGTTAGACCACGATTTTGCATATCAGATTGTCTTATTTGACTATCCATAATTTCAGGTTGACGAACGACCGTTAGGATATATAATAAATGCTCTTAATTTTGGCAGAATCGCAAGTATGATGGGTTAAGCGAAGCGTAAAATGGGGTTGTCCAAAAAGGTCTATGTATATGTAGGGGCAATTCATGAATTGCCCCTACAGGTTGTATGTAGAAATTGATTTCTGGAACTTTTTAGACAGCCTCATTATGTCGGGTGCACTACGCTTCATCCAACCTACTATCTTTTTCATTTTACATTTTGAATCTTTAACATCCATAATATTTTAATTTTTATGAAAGAGTATTAATCCTATGACACACTACAAAAAATACACATTTCCCCTATTCTCTATCGTGTTGTTTCTTTCTTGCTATAACCTTGGCTGCGGGAAAAAAGAAACCGAACCACAAACAACAACCCAGCATGGCGTCTCCATCAAGCTTGAAGGGGATGTCCCTTCTGTCCATAAAAAAACAATGGCAGACGAAGAAATTGAAAAAAATAAAAAACTTCTGGAGACCAACCCAAATGATGCGAGAATTCATTACAATCTGGGCTTATTATATGAAGAAAAGGGTATGTTTGATGAATCTCTGGCCTCTTACAAAAAGGCATCAGAACTCAATCCTACGATGGTAGAATCCCTTGTCGGACAGGGCAATATCCTCAATAAAAAAGGAAAATCTGATGAGGCGATTTCCGCCTTTAAAAAAGCTATTGATGTCAACCCCCGTTACGCAGAGGCGCACGAAGGATTGGGACTTGTCTATATCCATAAGAAGCAAGAGGAAGATGCAATCAAAGAGTTTAATAAGGCGCTAGACATAAATCCTAGTCTTGTAAATTCAAGATACAACTTGGGCATCCTCTATGCAAAAAAAGCGCAATTCAATGAGGCCGTAGCAGAATGGACAAGAGCTCTGGAAATTAACCCGCAAAAAACAGCAGTTTATTACAACCTGGGCATTGCCTATTCAAAACTTGGAAAAGTTGACGATGCTATTTCTGTGTGGCAAAAGGCATTAACGATGCATCCAGAAATGACGGACTTTCATTATGCTATAGGACTTGCGTATAAAGACAAAGGAAACCTTGACAATGCCGAGGCGGCTCTTAAAAAAGCTTTAGAAGTTAATCCTGATTTCACTGATGCACATAAAGTGCTTGAAGAAATATATCGTTCTAAAGGAATGTTGGGCGAAGCAGACCGTGAAGCGGAACTCTATAAAAGCAAGTCCAGCCCGCACCACTAAGAAAAACGTAGCGCACCCAACATAATCTCTCTATAATTTCCATGCTTTTGTAGAGATGTCCCGTTGGGATGTTTCATTGTCTCTATTCCCCGTGCCGTCAGGAGTTTCCTCCTGAGAACGGAGGACATACTACCAATTCGTAGTATAAAGGAACGCCTGCCTCTGATGAACAACCCCCTAACCCCCTAGTTTACTAAGGGGGAATTTAAGGAAACGAGGTTGGGTACGCTTCGCTTTACCCAGTCTACAGACTTCATAATGTTTTATCGGTCTGAGGCTTCGCCTTGCTAGAATTTTATATAGCATAAATTTAAACAGTAACCTTTTTTATTGACTTCGGCTAGCATAAAAACATATTATTCTATCTGTTAAATCCGTCTAAATAAGTCCTCAAAAAACAATGCTAAACGAACTCCTACGGTTACAACACAAAAATCCCAAAAAGCTTATTGGCCTCATGTCGGGAACATCAGCCGACGGCATAGACGCCTGTCTTGTTGAAATCTCTGGAAACGGCATACACACAAAAATAAACATTCATGGATTTGATACATATCCTTATGATGAGCGCACTCGCACATCCATCCTTGAAGCCTGCAATCCGGAAACATGTACGGTTGATAAAGTCTGCCATCTGAATTTTCACCTTGGAAGGCTATTTGCACAGGCTGCCAAATCCATCGCAAACAAGGCACATATTCCCATCAATGACATTGACCTCATTGGCTCACACGGACAAACGATCTATCACCTGCCCATGCTTCATGCAACACTTCAAATTGGCGAACCGTCTGTAATTGCCCAGGAAACTGGTGTTACCACAGTTGCCGACTTCCGACCCAGAGATATGGCGGCTGGAGGGCAGGGCGCTCCACTAGTACCTTATGTGGATTTCATACTCTTTAGAGATAAAGAAAAGGGGCGAGCCTTGCAAAATATTGGTGGAATTGCCAATGTTACCTTTCTGCCGCCCGACTGTAATATTAATGACATTCTTGCGTTTGATACTGGTCCTGGCAATATGCTGATTGACCGCATTGCCGAGCTTGTTACAGACAATTTATCACACTTCGACGAAGACGGCAACCTTGCGGCAAAGGGAAAGGTTAATAACAATCTTCTGTCTTCACTTCTCAAACATCCTTATCTATCAAAATCACCACCAAAAACTACAGGGAGGGAGGAGTTTGGAAAACCTTTTGCAGACAAATTCTATAAAGATGCAGTACACACTGGCATCAAAGACATTGACATCCTGACAACTGTTACTGCCTTTACCGCAAAAACCATTGCAGATGGCTACAAACAATGGATTCTGCCAAAACATCACATTTCCGAAGTAATCTTATCCGGTGGAGGAAGCTATAATAATACACTTGTAAAATTCCTTGTCCAGTACCTTGGACCATCAATTAAGGTATGTCCAATCAGCAATTTTGGCATCGCCCCAAATGCTAAGGAAGCTCTTGCCTTTGCCATACTTGCCAACGAAACAATTTCTGGAAATCCCAACAACGTTCCCAGCGCAACAGGCGCAAAAGAGGCGGTTATCATGGGAAAGATTATCCCCGGCAACCCTCAACAACCCCCTTAATCCTCCTTTTTAAAGAGGGAATTTATCACAATAATCACATTTATTAATGAGGAAATATGCGCAGGATTTCCCCTTAGTAAAGGGGGAAAGGGAGTTGTAATGGTTAACACTCGCAACGATTGTTAAAATATGAACTTTTTGGACATCCTCCGCATGGAAAAAGCCTAAAACCGTCATAGTATTCTCTTGCTAAATATTCCTTATATTTTTATACTTATAGCTTAAATATTGAAAAACCGCCAAGTACAAAGTGAAATAAAATATAGGATTAAGGTGAACTTGAGGGGAGAATAAAGGAGAGGAATTAAAAGGCATATCCACTTTTAACGAGGACATATTTTTTATCCCCATCTCCGGTCTTCTCCATTTTCCTCCTAGTTTTTATCTGTGTGGCATGTGGTTAATTTTTTACACTAACTAAATATTTAAACAAAAGGGACGGCGCATGAAATTAAAAGTTACATCAAAATATTTGCTGGTTGCATTTCTTTCCTTATTTTCTGTCTCCTTTCTTTTTACCGCGCTCAATAAAACTTTTGGATTGGAACCTTATTTTGAAAAACGGACAGAAAAAGAAGACTCCAGCTACAAATTTCGACTGCCAGGCATTGTTAGTTCTTACGTTAACAGACTGTACGTTGATCCCGAACGCATTAAAACAGTTGAAATGCTCAAGGAGGCTCTTTCGTGGGAGGAAAGGGTTATACCCGAGGTATTAACTGATTTCACAGAAAAGACCAATATCCAAACGGTGTCTGTAGATGATGTTTCAAGATCGTATGATATATCCAAAATCCGACGCTCTAAAGACATGGTAGAGATTCTTCAGGATGCCCTTGCTTTCATCAATACCAACCGCCAAACCAATGAAAACCTTACTGCCAGCGATATTGAATATACAGCAATTAATGGCATGCTCACGCAGTTAGACCCGCATTCAATTATACTGCCACCAAAGGAGTTTGACGAATTCAAGATCGGTACTACCGGCAAATTTGGAGGACTCGGCATGGTAGTAGGTTTAAGAGACGGCGCGCTAACCGTAATCTCGCCGATCGAGGGAACTCCTGCATCAAGAGCTGGCATGAAGGCGGGAGATAAAATTCTCGAAATTGACGGCGAACCAACAGCTAACCTGAACCTTACGGAATCAGTCGGGAAATTACGCGGAGACCCCGGAACCACAGTTACACTCACTGCGCTGACTGACAAAGCAACACAACCCAAGCTAGTCACTCTAAAACGAGAAATTATTAATATTCCCACCGTTGAATCCGCATCCATGGATAATGGTTTGGGCTATTTGAAAATAAGAAACTTTCAGGACGATACCTCTCGATGCCTTAACGAGCATCTAAAACGCCTGAAAACACCCGATAACAATAAAATAAAAGGACTAATTATTGACCTGAGAGGCAACTCTGGCGGATTGTTAGACCAGGCTATAGAAGTTGCAGATAAATTTCTGGACAGAGGAACTATAGTTGTCACTGTTGGTCCCAGTGGCCATCCAAAAGAAGCACAAGAAGCCAGAAAAACCGACACGGATGAAGACCTTTATCCTATTGTAGCACTAGTTGATGCCGGCAGCGCTTCTGGCGCAGAAATTGTTGCCGGAGCGCTTAAAGAAAATAACCGCGCTGTAATTGTAGGAGACAGGAGCTTTGGCAAAGGTTCTGTGCAACAGCTAATTGAACTTATGGATGGTTCGGCGTTAAAATTAACAATTGCCAAATACCTTACACCTTTACTTACAGATATCCAATCGGTTGGTATTACACCTGATATTAAGACCATCCCTGCAACAGTTTCAAAGGACAATATTAATCTGTTCCGCGGCATTATCGCCCTTCGCGAAGAAGACCTCAAACAACATCTTGACGAACATCCAAAAGGAGAAACCCCTTACGCCACCCTCAAGTATTTTTTAGAAACCAAAGAAAAAAAAGATAAAACTGAGGAGCCGGAAGAAGCAGGAGACCCATATAAACTGCCTGATTTTAATACAGATTTCCACGTACTCTTCGCCAAGAATTTACTTTCTAACGCAACTGCATGGCAGAGAGAAACCCTGCTAAAGAACTCTATGCCCATTTTGGAAGAAACGGCGCGCATGGAGGAAAGAAAGATTGGCCAGGCACTTCAAAAATTAGACATTGATTGGTCCACAGGCACAAGCACCGGAACAACAAAAACAACCGTTTCCTTTTCTACAAATCCAGTGAATGGACGGGTTAAGGCTGGCGATAAAATTATCCTTACTGTAAATGCGGCAAACGTTGGCGAAACACCCCTGTATCAACTGCGGGGTATTTTATCGAGCAAGAACGGACTCTTTGACAAGCTAGAATTTGTTTTGGGAAAAATTGACAAGGGGGCAACAAAATCATATTCAGCAACTGTAGAAATTCCCAAAAGTTCTTTAGACAGAGAGGACGAAATTACTATTAAATTTGAGGAGTTGAATCACAACAACCCCAATGACGTCAAACTCAATATCATTACAGATGCATTACCACGGCCACTTTTCGCTTACTCCTATCAGATTTTGGACACCATAAAAAACTCTTCTAAAAACAATGGTGATGGTTTAATACAGACCGGAGAGGATATAGATCTTCTAGTATTGGTAAAAAACATTGGTGAAGGTTCTGTCGAAAAAAATGTAGTCACTTTAAAGAGTTCGAACACCAAGGAAGTTTTTATAAAAAACGGCAGGGTAGAAATTGGGCCATTAAACCCAGGAGAAATGAAAGAGGCTAAACTGTCTTTCGTCGTAAAAGAAACTATGCCGTCTGATAAGTTAAATATGGATATAACTATTTCCGAGTTGGTGTTTGGAACGTTCTTATCCAATAAACTTGCTCTTCCCATCGTTACAAGTAAGCCTAAAATGACACCGATTTCTGGTATTTTGAAGACGGGTAGAAACCGTACACCACTTTACGGAGGGATGTCTTTAGACTCACCCATATTGTCAATAATGAAGGAAGGCACTTTATTGCTATCCGACGCAAAAAGTCCAGATTGGTACCGCATAACGTTGCCAGACAACCGGTGCGGTTGGATCTCGGCAAAGGATGTTGTAGAAATTAATAACAAAGAGAGTAAACCAAATATCCCAGAACCTTTTATACAAAGGATACCGCCAACAATCACATTAAGTAAATCCCTGTCAAATATACTATTTGGAAACGAGCGGTTACCACTGACAGCCGTCATAGAAGATGATACGTATGTCAAGCATGTCTACGTCTTAATCAACAACGATAAGGTTTATTTCAAATCCAATAAAGGCGCCACCATCAAAGAACAGACCCGTCTTGAAATTAATACAGACCTCCCCCTAAAAGAAGGGCCTAATGTAGTAACGATAGTTGCACGCGATGAACAGGATATGATTACCTTCAAATCGTTTGTTGCAACGAGGGGCATTACTGTTGCAAAGGGGCTATAGTACTCAGGGGTGAACGAACGGCCGTTCGTTCACCCCTGCATCTACGCTGTAATAAGCTGAATTTTACACTTATTTTAACTTCTGATAGTAATCACTCAACACCTTAGCCACCTCTGGCCTTGTAAATGTAGGTGGAGGCGCCTGCCCTGAACCCAACATTTTGCGGACTTCTGTCCCGCTCAAAATGACATGATTGGACGAATCGTGAGGGCATGTTTTGTAAGAAGCCATTCCATTGCAAGATTTACAGTAGAATGTATGGTCAAAAAATAATGGCGTAATCCCTATCTCATGAGGATCAAACTCATCAAATATATAATGGGCGTCAAACGTTCCATAATAACTTCCCACACCTGCATGGTCCCGACCCACAATAAAATGAGTACAGCCATAATTCTTTCGCACTATAGCATGAAATATTGCCTCTCTGGGCCCTGCATAACGCATGGCAGCCGGAAAAACTGATAACATAGCCCTGTCTTTTGGATAATATTTTTCCAGAAGGATTTCGTAGCTTTTAATCCTTACATCAGCAGGAATGTCATCGCTTTTCGTTTCTCCTACCAACGGATGCAGGAGAATGGCATCCACTATCTCAAGGGCGCACTTCTGTATATATTCATGGGCGCGGTGCACAGGGTTACGTGTTTGGAACCCGACTACCCGCCTCCAGCCTTTTTTCACAAATATTTCTCTGGTTTCAGACGGATCAAGCCTGTATGCGGAGAAATCACTGGGTTTCGTCCTATTTATCACACTGACCTTGCCGCCTAAGAGATAATCACTCATTTTACAAACGTAATCCACACCTGGATGTTTTAAATCATCCGTACCATAAACTTCTAAAGATTCTTTTGGTTTATCGTGGTGGAAAATCTCCTCTAGGTGCAAAATTGCAACCGCCTCATTGGCTTGGTCCACAAGGGCAACATCCTTGCCTGGTTTGAGCCCCTCAATCTCTTCCTTTGTTGCAGACAGAATAATTGGAATTGACCATGGCAATCCGTTGGATAACCGCATATTATCAACCACATTATCATAATCTGCTTTGCACATAAACCCTTCAAGAGGGCTCATAGCCCCAACCGCTATCATGTCAAGATCAGACATCTCTCGCGAATTAAGCTGGATTTTTTTCATATCGTAATGCGCAGCCTTGTCTTGTAATATTTCCCGGTCTTCCATGGAAACTATCCTGTTTACAAGCTTACCACCGTGCGGGGCAATATTTTTAACCATTTTTTATCTATCTCCTTTCAAACACTTTGCCTGAATAATAAATTCCTCTTGATGCCCATCGGCATACCAAACAGTCCAAATAGTTTTGTCGTGTTTCAACCGTGCTTTTAATGAAGCGCCATTACTACAAGCCTGAAAAGGCAATCTCAACTCTATTGCCTGCACAGGGCATTCCTTCACACATGCCGCACAGGTCCAACAAGCCGATTGATCACGAATCGCCGCCTTCATATTTTCCTTGCGATAACACAGGTCCCCCGGACAGATACGCTCACAACGCGCCTCCGCCAACCCCTTGCAACCATTGCAAATATTTTCATCAATAAAGATACTCATTGGCACAAAGGCCTTTCCACCATTTTTATTTCATCCGTATCCGGATTATAAATAGAATTAACAAAGACAAGCCATCGTTCATCCTTCTTCTCTGGATAATCTAACCTGGGCTGGTAACATGACCATCGTGTTTCTTTGCGATAGATCAGATGTTCTACCAATACCCTGGCAACATCAATCCTATCAACGCATTCTAACGCCTCAACCAAATTATAATTATTCACGGCTGTCATATCCTTTATCCGTTCTTTCAGACACTTTAATAATCGCCTTGCCTCAAGCAATCGCTCCTCATGGATTACATAATTCATGGAAATACCACCAGCATATTCATCCATAATCTTCTGAAGCCGTTCCCTCATCTCCAACGGTGATACGCCCGACTTTTTATTTAAAGGGGACAAAACCCTGTTCTTTTCAATTTGAATTATACTATCATCTATATCCCCTAATGATACATCCTTTATATCTTCCAGAGCTGTAGCTGTCGCAATACGGGCCTCGACCCAGCTCCCACTCACATACTTTTTGGGCGCTCCTCCTGCCACCTCGCCGGCAGCATAAAGACCTTTTACTGTTGTATTTCTTTCCTTATCAATCCAATATCCCGCCTGGCAATGTCCACCTACGACAAAAGGTTCCGTTCCGTGAATTTCCACAGGCTTATTTCGCGGATTCATTCCCTTGCCTGCCCACAAAAGAACAATCTGAGGATTCATATTCAAAAAATCTTCTTTTAATCTCCTCTCATCCGACTCACTCAATGTAGTCGTGTCTAAATAGCACGGTCCACGACCTGCTTTAGTCTCTTCTATCGTGGCTAAAAGCCTGTGCTGTGTCAGACATTTGTTTCCACCAATGTGTTTATAGTAGCGTTCAAGATAATCTTCTCCACGCGCATTAATCTGTTTTGAATGTGCCCCCACGGCAATGGTACCTGTTGGCGCATGCACATCCTTTACGCGTAATGCTATGAACCGATTCTCAAAGCTGGTCATCTCCGCCCCAATGCGTATTCCCATGGCATATCCTGTTCCCACATTCCACGGACAGTACCACATTAGATGCCGTGCAACACCAGGATTATTGGGTTTATATATACCAGAAGCCCCGCCTGTAGCCACAATGACTGCCTTTGCCCTGACAACATAAAACGTGCTATTTCTAACGCCATACCCAAATGCACCACAGACACGTTCACCATCGTATATAAAATTAGTAGCTACAACACGATTTAATATCTGAGCAGGGGTCTTTTGTACAGCCTCTGCGAGAAGAGGTTTTAATCGTTCACCAAAAATGCGGATACTACGTTTCCCACGCTTCTTATATGTGCCATCATCATTTCTATCAATAGGAAGACCCATTTTTTCGACATCCCTGACTGCCTCATTCAGTCCTTGCGCTATACCATAAACAAGGTCCTTTCTTATGATACCAACGAACTGCTTCTCAACATACGAAACGTACGATTCCGGGGTCTGCCCTGAATGTATATAAGCATTGATGGCATTTAAACCCATGGCAAGGCAACCGCTGCGTTCAATATGCGCCTTTTCCATAATTACCACCTTGCTGTCAGGAGATTTTTTGTGTATCTCCACAGCGGCAAAACACCCTGCTGCTCCACCACCAATGATTAATATGTCAGTATCTATGCGTATAATGCTCATATCTTTCAGTAAGAAATATTAAGAATTTCTTATATTGGGGCTGTCCAAAAAGTTATTACGTGTCATTGCGAAGGAAGAACGACTGAAGCAATCTATTGATTATTAAGCATTTCGAAATAGATTGTTTCCCTTTCAGCTCGCAATGACAGTTGATATTTGAACTTTTGGGACACCCACAGCAAACAATAGATTTATTTGAAATTTTATAATAAAGACAAAGGATAAATATTACTTATATTTTGTTTTTGTGTCAATTCTAAAACAAGACGCAAAGAGACATAGTGAAAGGATAGAAGCACGCAATTAAGATAAAGGAGCAGTTCTGCAATAATATGGGGCGAGCATGCAGGGGCAAAGCATTTGCCTGAGGCAGTGTGGATGAGCTCTTATTCTTAACAGCAAAAGCTTCACCCCCGACTTTGAAATTCCTAAACGTCGAGGGTAGACAACGAGGTTTTACCTCGTTGATTCAACGGACATAAAGTCCGTTGTCTACTACAAGTACAAAGGAGAATTAAGTGGAATTTATTTGGTATTTAACTTTAGATTCTCCGTATCTTTGCAAGTGTTTCTTTATCATTCAATAGACCAACTCTTTGTCAGTTTTAGCCTTTGAATAATATTTTCTTTTATCAGTAGAAATAAGGAAATATTAAAAACCAATATAATGGCAAGAGGTATAACAAGACTCCAGTAGTTATCCAACATAATTATCTCTCCTATTTAAATAACAATCTTTT
>MHXP01000045.1 GCA_001824485.1 Planctomycetes bacterium GWA2_39_15
ATTATTTGTGTTATTCCTGCTAACTGCCATTGCGAGGAGCGCAGCGACGTGGCAATTTGTATTCTGAATGCGAAATGCGGAAGACTGCGGTTGGAATCTGGAAGTTAGAGGCTTGAAGCTGGAAGCTAAAAGAATGAAGGTTGGGTAGTGCGTAATAGCATCCAACGCTTGTGCTTTGGATTTGCCTGGCATTTTACCTATTGATTTTTAAACTCTGAAATTATTAAAATTTATGGATGTTTTATATACAATTCCCCCTTAAACTAAGGGGGATAGGGAGTTGTCTATCAATCTTTGATATTTAGATGTTCTCCGTGTTCTTTGTGGTTTGACTTTTTATTACTTCAATTTAAACTTGGTTACTCTATCTTCCTTTAATTCCTCAAGTCCCTCCGTCTTTATGCGCAAACGCAGGTCATTGGCGCTGTCGGCATAAGCAAGTGCATTTTCATAACTAATTTTCCCTTCTTTATAAAGGTTGAATAACGATTGGTCAAAGGTTAACATGCCTTCTTGCGTGCCTTTTGCCATTGTATCTTTCAACAATCCAATCTGTTTTTTCAGGATAAGGTCTTTGATCCTGGGTGTATCAAGCAGTATTTCGAAAGCTGCGACACGTTTTCCATCTATTGCCGGCACTAACCTTTGTGAAATGATGGAACGCAGATTCAGAGAAAGCAATAAGTATATTTGCTCGTGGCGTTCTTGTGGAAAAAAGTTTATGATGCGCTCTATGGCCTGATTGGAATTATTTGCATGAAGAGTCCCTAAGCAGAGATGCCCTGTTTCGGCGAATGTGATGGCTGATTCCATGGTTTCCGTATCACGTATCTCGCTTACCAGGATGACGTCTGGCGCCTGACGCAGTGTGTTTTTAAGCGCATCGGCATACGATAATGTGTCTATACCAATTTCTCTTTGTGTAATGACGGATTTCTTGTGCTGATGCACAAACTCTATTGGGTCTTCTACGGTGATTATATGTTCTGAACTATTGGTGTTTCTGTAATCGATCATTGCTGCCAGAGTGGTTGATTTTCCAGAACCTGTAGCGCCTACCACAAGCACAAACCCTCTTTTTGTCATAGATATGTCTTTAAAGATTTGAGGGAGGTTCAGGTCATCAATTGATTTGATATCAATTTTTATCTGTCTGATGACCAGTCCGATATTCCTCTGTTGGAAGAAGATGTTTACACGAAAACGCCCCAGTTCCGGATAATACAAAGCAAGGTTCATTTCCATCTTTTCGTAAAAATCTTTTCTTTGTTTTTCATTCATGATCTTTTCGGCAAGGATTAGGATATCTTCGGTAGTCAGTTTTTTTGTGCCCAAAGGGGAGTTGACACCTTCTTTGCGGTAAATAGGGGGAAGTTCTACAGTAATATAAATATCCGAGGCGTCCTGATGAACCATTTCTTGTAATAGTTCTTTAATTTCCATAGTATTTTTTAAACAGAATGAACCAGAAATACCGATACAGAGGTAATACCCCCCCGACGCCTCTTTATAGAGAGAAGAAAACGGTGGTTTAACACAAGAACTGTTTTATATGACATTAGGGGCCCTCTCTTGATAGTAACCATTAGTCCACATTACTATGACTGCAATAACAATTCCCCCTTAAAAAACTAGGGGGGGTAAGGGGGTTGTTAATAACAAATATAAATTTACAACTAAATCAGAATATTTCAAAATATGGATTAAGGTTGCAAACCTGAACCCGCAGTGGGTATCAAGTCATTATCCAAAACTTCCAAGCAAGACTTGATGGCATCTTTTGTATTTTCTATAGATTCCTCTATTGTATTTCCCTGCGAATGGCATCCTGGTATAGCAGGGCAATGTGCCACATAGCCAAAGTCTTCACCTTTTTCGATTAATATTCTGTAAACCATAATATTTCTCCTATTTTATTTAATGCCACTCAGTACGCTTGAACTGCTTACCAGTTTTTCAATAGCTTCTTTTGTGACTAAATCCTTCTGGTAAAGTTCAATTAACGCCTGATCCATTGTCTGCATGCCGTATTGACGGCCTGTTTGTATGGATGACGGAATTTGAGCAATCTTATTCTCTCTAATAAGGTTTCTAACTGCCGAAGTACCAATCATAATTTCTAATGCCGCAATACGACCTTTCCCATCTTTTCGCTTTACGAGTTGTTGGGTTAATACTGCCTGAAGGGATTCGGAAAACATTGAGCGAACCTGCTCCTGTTGTTCAGGCGGAAATACGTCAATTATCCTGTCAACTGTCTTTGGGGCGCTAGATGTGTGTAAAGTGCCAAAAACAAGGTGCCCAGTCTCTGCTGCGGTAAGCGCTAATGAAATGGTCTCCAAATCTCTCATTTCACCCACAAGAATAACATCAGGGTCTTCACGTAAAGCCGACCTCAAGGCGTTGGCAAAGCTATGTGTGTGATGTCCAAGTTCCCTCTGGTTAATAAGACAGTTCTTAGAATTATGAACAAATTCAATGGGGTCTTCCACTGTAAGAATATGGCATTTTTCCTTACGATTGATGAGGTCAATCATTGCAGCAAGTGTGGTTGATTTACCACAACCCGTAGGACCTGTCACGAGGATAAGTCCTTTTTCTTTTTTGGTCAGGTCTTCAACTATCTTAGGCATGCCAAGCTCTTCAAGGGATGGAATAACTGTAGGTATCGTTCTGAATACGATGGATTCTCCCCTGCTTTGCAAGAAGGCATTAACCCTGAAACGTCCAGCATCGCCAAACGCAATAGCAAAATCCAATTCGTGATTTTCCTCGAATATCTTGCGCTGTTGATCGTTAAGAATATCATAGAGTATTTTATGTACGTCTTGTTTTTGTAATGATGGTGAGTCAATTTTTCTCATGTCCCCATGAATACGAATCATAGGGGGTTCCCCGGAGCTTATATGGACGTCAGATGCCTTCTCTTTTTTAGCGAATGTAAGAAGTTCCAGAATTTCCAATTATCTTCCTCCGATAACTACATTTTGGATACGAACATGAGGACCTCCATCGCTGACACGCAATGGTGATTGCCCGCCTTTTCCACAGCCACCCAGTCCGCCATGTATTTTGAGATCATTACCTATGGCATCTATATTCATAAGAGTCTCAAAAACATTTCCTGTGAGAACAACATCCCGTATTTTTTCCTGTATTTTTCCATTTCTTATCATGTAAGCTTCTTCGGCGCTGAAAGTAAACATTTCCATATTGGTCTGTCCACCCAGTGCGCCAATGGCATAAATGCCGTTATCAACTTCAGAAAGCATTTTCTCAAAGGTATAATTGCGCGGTTCCATATAAGTATTGGTCATGCGCACGATAGGCGCATGGGCGTAGTTTATAGCGCGGGCGTTACCTGTGGGTTTCTCGTTCATCTTGGCAGCAGTTTCTCTGGAATGAAGCCTATTGGTCAGAATACCGTTTTTAATAAGATATGTTTTCTGTGTTGGTGTGCCTTCACTATCGTATTTATTGTATCCTGCTTCACCAACCAGAGAACCATCGTCTACAATGGAAAGGGCGTCAATCCCGAAGCGTTTCCCAATAACCATAATTTCACGCATCTTTGCATTTTCATAAATAAAATCAGCTTCGCTGAGATGTCCAAAAACTTCATGTACAAAGACGCCGCAGAGTTTAGGGTCAATAATAACACTATATTTGCCTCCTGTTACAGGCTTTGCCGTTAGCAGGTCAACTGCCCGTTTGGTTACTTCTTCACATTTATGTTCCATGTTCTGGACATTGGTAAAACCCCGCAAATCACCTACAGAATGATAAGATTGTTGAACGTTCATGCCGTCTCTTGCCATGGCAAGTAGTGAAATACCGCAAAAAATAGTTTCCTGGACGATGAAACTGCCGTTTGTATTGGCGAAATATATCGTTCCGTGAGAATCCACATACCGTACATTTGATGTTTGTATTTGCTTAGAAGAAAGGATCATGTTGTTGTATTTATTACAAATAGCTTGTTTGTCGGTTAAGGAAATATCTGCAGGATCAATTTCTACCTTTGTTTTTACATGATCATTTATTGTTGGCACCTGGGCGAGCTGGCTTTTCTCAGCGCCGACGAATTGTGCCTGTTCGCAGGCCATCTCAACACATCTTGGAAGATTCTCATGATCGTTAAAGGCAACAAATCCCCAACCTCCATTGATCAATGCCCTTACACAACCACCAAAGGCAGTATTTTCACCAATACTTTCAAGTTCCTTTCCAACGTATGTGATTCCCGTGCTGACCCCTTCCTGTATTCTTATTTCTACATAGTCTGCTTTTGCAGATTTTAAGGCAGTTTTTATCAATTTTTCCATTTAGATTATTCCTTTACTATGAATTTATAATTTATAATTATGTGTATCTATAATGATGCTTGCATATATTTCTTTTTTATTATTTACTTTTGTGTATTTTTAAGAATGTTTTCAAAGACTTAAATCAGTTTCGTTAAACTATAGAATTAACGTATATTATAACCAAGCTATTCCCTTTTTGAATAACAATTCCTCAAATAACCATGCTCTTTTATGGCAAATCAAGGTATCAGCTATACCTGTGAGTGTTGACTTTGTGCATACTAGGGGGATTCCCTAACGACTTTTACGCGATTATCGTTATTCAGGACATATTGACCTCTGAACACCAATCTATCGTTAGGGTTTATTCCTTTCAGTATCTCGACTAATCCGCCTTCAATCCTAAATCCTGTTGTTACTTCAACCTTTTTAGCATGCTCACCGTCAACGACATAGCAATAAGTTTCACCATTCTCGCTTAACACGCTTTCTTCAGGGATTACTGGTGATAAATTATGGATAGCTGCAACCATTTTAGCATTACCAAAAAAACCTGGCTTTAGTTTCAATTCTTTGTTTGGAATTCTTGCAAAACACTCTAAACGTCGGGTTTCAACCATTACTTTGGGATTTACAAAATATATTTCACCTTGAAATATTTCATTTGGAAAAGCATCCACTACAACAGAAATTTTTTTGCCTGGCGCAATTTGTGGTGAATATTTTTGAGGTAGATATAGTTTAACCTTTATAGGGTCGCATTTTACAATATTTAACAAAGATGTTTCCTTTTTTACATATTCTCCAACATCAACCAGTTTGCTGCTAATTATACCAGAAATAGGTGCTTTAATTTTTGTATCCTTAAGATTTTTGTATGCTGTGCTAAGGGATGCCTTTGCATGGTCTACATTTGCACGCGCTACTTGCATCTGATTGTTAACGTCGTCATATTCCTGACTTGAAATTACTCCATCATGGAATAGTTTCTTTTTCCTCTTTAACAATCTTGTAACGTTTTTTAAATTAGCAATTGTTAACCGCCAATTTGCCAGATTTTCCTGTGCGATTGATCTGTATCGTTCATCATCCAGCCATACAAGTGAATCACCTTCTGAAACAACATCTCCTTCTTCAAAAAAGATTTTTTGTATTCTCCCATCAACCTCGGCGCTGACGTCCGTATCGCATTCTGCAAACATACTGCAAGTAGCATCTATTGTGTAAATGATGTCCTGGGTTTTCACATGCCATATACTCACAGGAAAGATCCTTTCGCTGGCCGGAGCCTTTTCTGATGTGCTTTGAGACGAGGCTTCTTTGTTTACACACCCGGCAATCTGAAAGCATACTACTGATAAAATGGCCAAGGCGCTTATTCCAAATTGTTTTATTTTATTTTGACTTGAAAACAACTTAATAATAGCAAATACACCTTTACACAAAGAGGATTGAGAGATATTTTTATTAAATTTTATGAATATGGAACGCATGAGTGTTTTATTAAGGTTGTTCACGTTTTTGACTATACAAGATAGACCTTATAAATTCCTTTTTCAATACCCAACCAACAATGATGAGCGCTGTTTTTTTGATGGATTCACGCTTAACCTTATTGCTAATATTTGATAGCTTTGTATGTATAATTTTCTGATCGGGCCATGTGGCTTTATAAACAACAGCAACCGGACAGTCGTTGCCGTAATGAGGGAGTAGTATCTTCACGATTTCTTCCAGTTTGTCAATACTTAGAAAAATGCACAGCGTTGGGGTAGCGGCGGCAAGTGCGCCAAGGTGTTCCTTTTCAGGTATCGGGGTTTTACCTTCCATACGTGTAATTACAATTGTTTGTGTAACTCCTGGGAGAGTTAATTCCTGCCTTAAAACCGATGCAGCAGCGACAAAGGAGCTGACTCCAGGAATTACCTCGTAGGGAATACCCAGTGCGTCTAGGGCATACATCTGTTCTTGCATTGCGCCATAAATTGAAGGGTCTCCTGAGTGTATCCTTGCAACGTCCTCATTTTTTTTCATAGCCTCTTTAAAAACAACTACCATTTCTTCCAGACTCATGTTGGAAGAGTCGTATGCTTTTGCGTGTACCGGGAGAAAGTTAAGTAATTCTGGATTTACAAGAGAGCCTGCATAAATACAGTAACCTGCACGCTGGATAACCTTTAATCCCTTGACTGTTATTAACTCTGGATCACCTGGCCCTGCACCTATAAAATATACCTTCATGCGTTATCAGTTTCCATCTTTCCAGTGAATGGCATTGACAATAACCTTTTTCGATTCTTCTCCTAAAATCTTGAATTGACTATCCTTTATAAGATATGTCGAGGCTTCTTTACTGCTTGTCCTTACAGTAACGATCCAGCATCCTCCGTCTCTGCTTACAGACTCAATCTTGCCTTTTTTAACGGTCACACAGACATTTAATACAGATTCCTCTGTGCCTTCTGATATTTGTCGAACACTGTCCACAGCAAATACACTGGGTAACCCGCTTTTTAGCTTAATTTCGGGAACGTCATAATCGTAAAACTGTCCAAATACAATTGATGATGTATTGCACAATGCAAAAATACCAGCAAAGATCATATTCCTCATTTATGCTGTCCTCTTAATAAAGAAACAATAATAATTAGGCAAGTGTCTGCTTGCCAATATTCAGGTTGATATTTTACACACATAACAAATATGTAGCAACATTTTTTACCTATATTATGTTGACACATCTCATATTTTTATTTATATTCTGTGAAATGACTAAAATCATAAATTTCAGAAATTTAGCTATAGGCAAGGGACGTCCCCTGGCATTCATTGCAGGTCCATGTGTTATAGAGAACCATGAAAGTTGTCTGAAACTGGCAGATAAATTAAAGACCATTTTTCAAACAAAAGAGATACCATTTATTTTTAAAGCATCATACGATAAGGCAAATAGAACGTCTGTCAACTCATACAGGGGACCAGGCATCAAAGAAGGGATAAGGATATTAGCCGATATTAAAAAACAGTTGAATTTACCGATACTTTCAGATGTTCATTGTAAGGAAGATATACCGATTGTATCAGAAGTACTCGACGTTATACAAATACCCGCTTTTCTTTGCCGTCAGACTGACTTAATACTGGCCGCAGCAAAAACAGGGAAACCTGTTAACGTTAAAAAGGGGCAGTTTTTATCTCCATGGGATATGAAGTCTGTTGTAGAAAAAATACGTAGTACCGGAAATGAACAAATATTGTTGACTGAACGAGGTACAAGTTTCGGTTATAATAATTTGGTTAGCGATATGCGGTCATTGGTCATTATGCGTGAATTGGGTTATCCTGTAATTTATGACGCCACACACAGTGTTCAATTACCGGGCAGTAGGGGAAATGTTTCTGGAGGTGAGAGAAATATGGTTATGCCACTTGCCCGGGCTGCTGTTGCCACGGGTTGTGATGGACTATTTTTAGAAGTACACGAATTCCCTGAAAAGGCACTTTCCGATGCCGCAACAATGCTGCCTGTAAACGATTTACCTTATTTAATTGATCAGCTATTAGAGATACACAGGATTGTCCAACTTGCCTAATGTAACGTCTCAAAGACAGCTTTATCGTCATTCTGGTCATTAATTACCAGTTACAGTATCAGAGGTTATTTTAAACAAATCATCAACAAGGAGTTTTTATATTGACTAAATACCATCACGGATCTGGATAATGTTGAGGGGAAAGTTGATGGAGAGTAGGGATGTTGAAAATTGGTTATATTACAATATCTTAAAGTATCACTATTGTAAGGACTGTATATTGTTATCAAATTGAATGTGAAGTATTTTGGTTATCATATTCTCAAGCAGTAAATTAATGTTGGCGTTATAATCAAGGTATTCAATTGATGTTTTAATTACATTTAAAATACGGAATAATGTATCTTCAGATAATGACTGGCTTTTTGAAACTAATGCATTCCTCCAATCCGCATGATAAATAGGTAAATTTCGGTCTCCTATCTTACAAACAAGCAAATCCCGATAATACATAAGAAATGAGAAAATAAGTTCTTTTACCTGCGTTCGTTTTTCTTCTAATACTTCCAAGTCATGGATGTGCCATTCATCGAACAATTCTTTTGAAAAAGTCAAATTGTCATTTATTTCTAATTTTAAAATTCGGTTAACAAGCCAAGTTTTCTTTTCAAGTGCACCTGAACCGGATAACATGGTAGCTCTGTCAATGCTGCCATTGGCGATTAACGACAATCGTTCTGCTTGTAAGTTGTCCAGTTGAAAGTTGTTCATAAGGATGTCTTTTACGGCTGTTGTTGATAATGGGGAAAACCTTATGATTTGGCACCTTGACCGGACTGTTTCTCTAAGA
>MHXP01000046.1 GCA_001824485.1 Planctomycetes bacterium GWA2_39_15
AATCAAAATCCGCGCGTCTTTGTGTGGAGCGCATCGGTTGAACGGATAATGTCAAAGATCGCCAAATGTAAAGAAGCGTTAGACGCACCACACTAGCTAAAAATTTAACAATATTCTGTTGATTAATGGACAAATATCGAATAGATAGCCATAAATTAATGTATCATGTTTCTAGGGTGAATGATTGGTTGAGAGGGGAAAATGTTTATCCGATATATGCTGAAATATCTCCATCAGGCACTTGCAATCACCGATGCATCTATTGTGCTTTAGATTTCATGGAATATCAAACACGATTTCTTGATAAAGAGTTACTCAAAGATAGATTGTCCGAAATGGCGTCACTTGGACTAAAGAGTATTATGTATGCTGGAGAAGGCGAACCGCTTTTGCATAAGGAAGTTGTTGATATAATTAATTATACAAAGAAGGTAGGTATTGATGTGGCTATAACTACAAACGGAGTTCTTTTGAAGGAAGGGATTATTGAAAGTACACTCGGGAATATTACTTGGATAAAAGTAAGTATAAATGGAGCAACAAGAGAAACGTATGCAGAGATACATCAGACCACTCCTGATAATTTTGATAGGGTAATAAAAAATATGTCTTATGCAGCGAGGATAAAACAAGATAAGGGTTATAAATGTGCCTTGGGTATGCAGCTTATACTCCTTCCTGAAAACTATCATGAAGTAATTCTTTTAGCGCAAGAGGCTAAAGAAATAGGTATGGATTATTTGGTAATAAAACCTTATTCACAACATCCATTAAGTAAAACTACTAAATATAAGGATATAAAGTATAGTGAATATCTGCATTTATCTGATAAATTGAATAGTTTTAAGGATGATAAATTCAGTGTAATATTCCGTATTAATACAATGAAGAAATGGGATGAAGGTAGGAGAAATTATAGACATTGTCTTGCACTTCCTTTTTGGTCATATATAGATGCAGGGGGAACGGTATGGGGATGCAGTGCCTATCTCTGTGATGAGCGATTTAACTATGGTAACATCAACAAAAATACCTTTAAAGAGATTTGGGAAGGTAGGAAAAGAATCGAGTCTGTTCGGTGGGTCGAAAAGGAACTTGATACAAACCAGTGCAGACGGAACTGCAGGATGGATGAGGTAAACAGATATTTATGGGATATAAAACACCAACCTGAACATGTAAATTTTATTTAGCTTGATTAATTAATTTTGGGTAAATGATGGATGATGTTACGTGGTCGACTGTGTGAAAAGGCAAATCAAATACGTAAAGATTTAATAGAGATTGCAGTTCGAAACGGAGCGGGTCATATTGCTCCTTCACTTTCCTGTGTTGATGTTCTGGTAGCACTTTATTATAGGATAATGCGTCTTTCAAATTACCCACAATGGGAAGAAAGAGATCGGCTTATATTTTCCAAAGCGCACGGATGTTATGGTCTTTATGCAGTTCTTGCCGATATAGGGTATATTAAACGTAATGATTGGGAGCGTTTCTATAAAGGAAGTTTCTTATCGGGATGCTTGGAACGTCGTGTGGAAAGTGGTTTAGAAGCAAGTTGTGGTTCGCTTGGTCATGGGTTACCAATAGCTGTTGGTGTTGCTTTCGGAGCAAAACTACAAAATAAAACGTACAGGGTTTATTGTATTGTTGGTGACGGTGAGATGCAGGAAGGATCCAATTGGGAATCGATTCAATTTGCAGCCAAACATAAATTGGATAATTTAACAGTAATCATCGATCACAATACATTACAAGCTATGGATTTTTTAAAGAATGTATTAACTTTGGAAGAAAGAAAGAATGACTTGCGAAGAAAAATGAAAGCTTTCGGGTTTGAGGTAAAAACCTGTAATGGACATAATATTAAGAATATCATTTCTGTTATTGAAAAATGGATAAATGATCAGAAGAATCTCTGTGCACCACAAGTATTAGTAGCAAATACTATTAAGGGGTATGGGTTAAAATGTATGGAGAATATACCTAAATTTCATTTCCGAATTCCTACGGAAGATGAATTGGGAATGGGTAATCGTTATGAGTGATAACGTTAAGAATTACAGAAGAGATATTATAAATAACATTATTCCTTACGCAAGGAGGGATAAAAGAATAGTTTTACTTGTTTGTGATATGGGGTTTGGAGTTACTGATAAATTTAAGGAAGAATTTCCTGGCAAAATTTTTAATATGGGCATGATGGAGCAAGGAACCGTTAGTATTGCTGCAGGTATGGCAATGACAGGTTTGAAACCAGTTGTGTATTCAATCGTAAATTTTCTTGTTTTTCGTGCCATTGAACAGATACGAAATGATGTGGTAATGCAAAACTTAAATGTTAAATTCGTTGCAACCGGAGTAAATAATTACTTTAAATTTTTGGGATCTTCGCACTGCTGTGGCAAAGACGATAAAAAAGTTATGCAATTGATAAATATGAAAGTATTTGATCCTTATGAAGAAGAAAATACTGATTTTGATAAAATGGTAGAAGAATGGATTACAGATTCAAGACCGGGGTACATCAGGGTATGAGTACAACTAACTGAAAAAACTTGGTATACAAAATGAATTTATTCATGCAATTAAGAATAATAGCGGGATGAGGAGTTTTTATGGTATTTCTTCTAAAAGTATCATAGAAGCAATAAAGGAATCACTAAGGAGTAGATAGATTATACGCTAATGGCAAAATTATTATTCTTACAAGATTTAGAATATGAATATTTAGGTCCCATGTACATCTCTTCAATGTTGAAAAAACATGGGCATGAGGTATTATTGCACATAGGCAACAAATTGAGTGATTTTGAACAGACGATTTCTCAGTACAGGCCTGATTTTGTGGCATTTTCTATCATGAGCGGGAGTCATTACTGGGCATGGAATATGGCAAAGCAGGTTAAAAAAGAATTTGGTATTCCGAATATCTTTGGAGGCCCCCATCCTACGTTTTTCCCAAACTTTGTCGAAGAAACGGGAGTAGATGTTATTGTAAGAGGAGAGGGTGAAACTGCTTGCTTGGAATTCATGAATCGCTTAGACAAGGGAAAGGATTTTCTCGATATTAATAATTTATGGATTTCGAGAAACGGACATGTATATAGAAACGAAGTTAGGGCATTAGACAACGATTTGGATGAATATCCATTTCCCGATCGTGAGCTTTATTCTGACTTGAAGGGTAAGATTGATATAAAGGAACGAAACTTAATAACTTCTCGAGGATGTCCCTGGCATTGTACTTTTTGTTTTAATGACTCAATGCGTGAGCTTTATAGTGGAAAGGGCAAGTATATACGAACAAGAAATATTGACAAAGTAATCGAGGAGGCAAAAATATTACGGGATACTTACAATACAAAGGCAATTTATTTTTCAGATGATGTATTTGGGTTAGATAAAAAATGGTTGTATGAGTTCCTTCCAAAATTTAAAAATCAGATTGGCCTTCCTTTTTTGTGTCTTGTTAGAGCTGATGTTATCTGCAAGGATGAGAAATATGTGCAATGCCTTGCCGACAATGGGTGTATTCTTGTCAGCTTTGGGATAGAATCAGGTAACGAAGATATTCGTAATAAAATGTTAGGCAAGAAAATTCTAAATTCACAAATTTATAAGGCGGCTGAATTATTGCATAGTGCAGGAATAAAATTTAGGACATTTAATATAATAGGCTTACCGGGAGAAACCCTTGAAGATGCATTTTCTACAGTTAAAATAAATATAGATATTAAGACAGACTATCCCTGGTGTTCCACATTTATGCCCTTGCCGGGAACAAAACTTACAAATTATGCAATGGATATTGGCTGCATATCACGGGATTTTACTGTGAACGATTTAACACCTTCTTTTTTTTCAAAATCTAACCTGGTTAACCATTTGAATATCAGACAACTTGAAAATCTACAGAAATTTTTTCAAACAGCGGTTCTATGGACGTGGACCTTTAAGATTATAAAATACGTTATTAAACTTCCACCTAATAGATTATTTACCGTGTGGTTTGGTTTTGTATATTTTTTAGTTCACGTAAGGGCTGAAAGGAGGAGTTTTTGGCAAACGATATACTTTACCTTGAGAAATTATAAACGATTATTGAAGAAAGGTTAGTACAGAGGTTGAAGAAATGAATGAAAGGGTTTTATTGGTAAATCCACCTGGGCCTAAAGGGCTTTTCAGGGATACTGTTTGTAGTACTTTATCAAAGGCATCTTATGTGTGGAAACCGAGGGGGCATATTCAATTTTCATCAATAATTCCTCCTGATTGGGATGCTCGGTTTGTTGATGCAGCAATAAACGGGCTTTCTACCGAACAGGTATTTGATGCTATTGGAGAATATAAACCCACACTCGTTGTTGTTGCAGTGTCTTCGGTGGTCTGGGATAAAGATTATGAATTTTTATCGAGAATAAAAAAAGAATTTTCGAGAGTTCATGTCGTTGCTTTTGGAGATGCGGTTAGGGAAAAGTATTTCTTTGATATGCTTTTGAAGCAAATTGATGAAGTTTTTCTCAATCCCTTTACATACGATATTGTAAATTATCGTGCTAAAAAATTTAGTTCTTTCGCTATGATTGAAGGTGCGCAGGGTAGCAAGAAAAACGTAGAGGTTAAAACATACTTACCGAGACATCATCTGTTTGACAATATTTCATATAGGTGGCCATTTGTAAAACATTTCAGGTACGCAGCTGTTTATACTCAATTTGGTTGTCCCTTCTGCTGCTCATATTGTACGTCGTCAAGGACAACAGTAACATACCGACCTGCGGAAAATGTGCTTGCAGAAATTGATCAGGTATATGCCGATGGTTATAAAGAGATACATTTTGGGGATGATTCATTTGGAAATCCCAAGGAAAATACAAGGAAAATATTAGAAGGTATATTGAAAAAGAACTATAAAATTTCATGGTCGGCTTATACATATCCTGCTTTAGCAGATAGAGACTACTTGGAACTTATGAAAGCCACAGGCTGTCACACGCTTGTGACAGGCATTGATTCGCATGATTTTTCTCTTTTAAAGAAATATGGGAGACCTATTACTAAAGAGATACTTCTTAAATTTTTGGAAAATTGTAAAGAACTCAAAATTGATGTATGCGGTGATTTTGTTTTAGGGTTCGAAGAGGAAGATGAAGATTCAATATTGAAGACGATTGATTTTGCAGTTAATTGTAAAATTGATTACGCATCATTTAATAGCGCCAACCCATTATTTGGTACGGTAATCCGCGAACAAAAAATTAAAGGAGGCATTATAAAAGAGGGTAGTTTTGGTTATGATACGGCAGGTTACCATATTCCAAGCTCAACAAAACTCAGAAGTGAACGCCTGAAACAGTTACATTCACGAGCAGTGAAAAAGTTTTATTTTAGACCAAGCTATATAATCAAAAGAATATCCAAAATCAGATCGTTCGAGGAGTTTACCCTCCGTCTTATCGAAGGCTTGGGAGTTATGAAAAATGCAATATTAACAAGGTAAAGCATGGAGAAAGTATTTATAACGGGAAGTGCCGGGTCGTTGGGCAAAAATATTATTCCCGCTTTAATTGACAGGGGTTGTAATGTTGTTGGTTATGATATATCTTCACCGTTAAATTTCCTTGATGATACTCATTCATTTCAATTTATAAAGGGAGATGTTACAGATTTTAAAAAATTATGTTCTTCGATGAAAAAGGCAGATGTTGCAATTCACAGTGCTGCATTATTGCCTCAAAAAAATTATTTGGGTAGAGAAACTTATATCAAGATAAATGTAGGTGGCGCTGTTAATTTTATTAAAGCATGCAATGAAATGGAGGTTCCAAAGGCAATAGTTATTTCTACCACAGGAGTCTTAGAGCCTAATCCGTTTGGTATAACGTATGATAGTGTGGAGTATAGGGAAAAAGGCGCTCCTTATGTTGAGTCAAAAATACTTGCCGAAAAAAGTATTGAAGAGATGGATATAGCAGATAAACTGAATTATTTAATTTTACGCCCCACATCAATTTATGGTCATGGGATGTCTTATAAATGGAATGACATTTTTAGGATGGCGAAGAAAGGGCGTGCATTTGTGATTGCGCCAGGAAATGCTCCGTATTCGCTCATTCATATTGATGATCTTGTGGCTGCAATATTATTGGCAATGTCAAGACTTGATAAAAAAATATCTGGTGAAAAAATCACTATTACTTCAAATGAACCTCTTACAATATATAACATCTTGCAGGCTATAACTGAATATTATGCATCTCGACCGCCAATAAAGCTTCCATTTATTCCCACATATATTATGGCTTTTATGGCGCAAGGTATTTCGAAAATAATGAAAAATGAATTCTTGGGTGCTATAAATCCTGAAAATATATTGGATTATCGAAGAGGTATTTTGTCAGATCATACAAAGGCATCAAATTTATTAGGATTTGAATCAAAAAGACGTTATAAAGATGAGATAGTAAAGGTATTACAGGAACTCAATTAAGTGATAAATTATTTTGGAGAAGATATTCGGCAATTTTATTCTGGTGCCATTGCATTGGTAACGGGGGCATCATCAGGGATTGGGAAGGAATTGTCAATACAGCTTGTCGAGCTTGGAGTTACCGTGTTTGGAGTTGGCAGGAATATTGAAAAATTACAATCTATAGTAACCGATACTCAAGGGTTAATGGGGCAATTTATTCCATTTACAATGGACCTTTCCAATAGAGACAATTGTGAAAAAGTAAAAGAGGCTTTTAATGATAAATTAACAAGACTGGATATTCTCGTTAATAATGCGGGGATTTCTCATTTCTCACCTTTTGAGGGCATGGATATTGAAGATTATCAATATGTTTTGAATACAAATCTTTTGGCTCCGTTACACATCACAAGGTTGTTTTTAGATTTATTAAAAAAAAGTAACAGGGGAAGAATCATAAACATTTGTTCAAGCGGCGCTTTTTATGGAGTTCCTTTTAGGAGTATCTATTGTGCATCCAAATCTGGCATGCGGACATGGTCACAAGCGCTTAATCTAGAACTTAAACGGTTTGGTATTAAGGTGCTTTGTGTTGCTCCCGGTTCAACTCAAACCGAAATTTTTAGCAATTCCCTGGGAAGTGCCCCAAAGACACACAGAAATCCTGGTAAAGTTGCACACCCAAAGAAGGTTTCGCAAAAAATAATAAAAACAGCAGTGTCTTCAAGTGGTGAATTGGTAATATCATTGTCTGATAAAATGATTTTGCTATTATCAAGAGTTATTCCGAGTGTACTAAATAAATTGATTAAATATGCTTCTGCTTCTGAAGAAGAACATATTTATAGCGGAAGGCAATCTTAAATATGGCAAGTGGTAAAACAGTAACGGTTATAGTTCCATCTTTTAATGAAGAGGAAAACATAGAAAATACGGTAAAAAACATTTTAATAGCAATAAATAATAATTTTGATGATTATGAAATCCTGCTTTTTGACGATGGTAGCATTGACAGGACAGGGGAGATAATTGATAAACTAGCAGCAGAAAATCTCAATGTAAAAGCAATTCATAATGGTATTAATCGTGGTTTTGGCTATAGCTATAATAAAGGAGTAGAACTTGCAAGTATGGGCTATATAAGTGTTTTGCCAGGTGATAATGAAATTCATGAACGATCCATGTCAGACATGTTTAAATTGATTGGTGATGCGGATATAATAGTTCCTTATGTAATTAATACAGAAGTACGTCCCAGGACAAGAAGGATAGTTTCTAGTCTTTATATATTCATAATGAATCTACTTTTTAAATGTGATTTACATTACTATACAGGTCCGGCAATACTTAAGAGTGAATTTTTAAAAAATATTCCTTTAAAGACAAGCAGTTTTGCTTTTATATCATCCGTGCTGGTTAGACTAATAAGAAGTGGACACTCCTTTATAGAAGTTCCAATATATCTAAAGAAGCAAGTTGGCAGAAGATCCAAGGCTTTTAGAATTAAAAATGTAATTGGAGTTATATGGACAATTATTAAGTTATTCTGGGAAACAGAATTTGTTCAGAAAGAAAAATATAATAAATTTCCAATTAATAGAGTGGTACTATATATTTAATTATACGTTTAAGTGCTGTTAAACTTATGAATCCAATCAGTATTCCTCAATCTTATAATTATATTGCCGCTTTTTTGTCTCTCACCTGTAATCTCAAGTGTAGTTATTGCATTAATTATTTTGAGGAAGGCAATTTTATAAAAAAACATCTTTCTGGAAAAGAATGGGTAAGAGGATTAAACAGAATTATTTCGAGGGATGACCTTCCTATATCACTTCAGGGGGGAGAACCAAGCCTGCACAAGGATTTTATTTATATTTTGAATAACGTGAAACCGGAATTAAATATTGATATCTTGACTAACTTACAATTTGATGAAGACGAATTTATGCATAGCGTAAATCCTAATAGGATTAAAAGAAAATCTCCTTATGCTTCTATTAGGGTGAGTTATCACCCCGAAACCATGCAACTCGATCCTTTGGTTAGAAAAGTACTGAAATTACAGAATAACGGTTTTAGTGTTGGGATTTGGGGTGTAATGCATCCATCGCAGGAGACAAAAGTATCGAAGGCTAGAGAATATTGTGCCTCTTTAGGAATAGATTTCCGTACTAAGGAATTTCTTGGTGAACATAATGGGAAAATGTACGGTACTTATTGTTATAAAGATGCTGTTGATAAAAAATTTAACAAACATGTGTTCTGTAAGACTACAGAGCTTATTATTGGGAGTGCAGGAGACATTTACCGGTGCCACAGTGACCTTTATGAAGGGAGAAAACCTATAGGAAATATCCTTGATGAAAATTTTGAGATAGAAGATAAATTCCGTTCATGTGATGTTTTTGGACATTGCAATCCTTGCGATGTAAAAGTAAAAACAAATAGATTTCAACAATTTGGTCATACTTCGGTAGAGATTAAATTCAAAGCTACATAAGGCAAAAGAATTGATGTTAATTAGAATACGTGAGGTAATATAAAAGTGTCTCATTCGCTAATTGAACAAGAACACGCCGGAGTATATTCAAAAGACGTACACCATTCCATAGTCAAATATTTTTTCATCTCTATATGCTCCATCGAGGTTGCATTTATTCTGTGGCACTTTGTAATTTCACCCGCAAGGAACTCTGGAACATTTCTCATTACGTTTGTTATTATTTTATTCATTTCACTTCCTCTCGGTCTTGGCTTGGCACTAAATATTTTTAGAAATAGAGACGGTTCATTCTTTTTTACCTTTGGTTTATGTATCGGTTATGGACTCATTGCTAGTGTCTGGGCATTGATGATAAGAGCAGGCTGTCCATTGAATCCATACATATACATCGGAGTTGTTTTTACAATTGCGGGAAGTCTTTTGTTCAGGAAATGGCGAGTGTTAAAAGGTTTCTTTGAACGCAATGCATGCCAATTCCGGTTAACAAGGTTGTTGCCCCCTATTGCTGTTTTATTATTTGCTTTCATTGTATTGTCTGCAACTTGGTCAAATAGCTATGTATTGACAGATGTCGATTGCCAATCAGACGGATACAATACCTTGATGATCTTAAAAGAAGGGAAGTATCCTTTCGTTAATCCATTTCTCGATCAATCATGCTTACAGTTAAATTCTGGCCCTATTTTCCACATATTAATAGCAGTTGTTTCAAAATTAAAAAGTAGTGTTTTGATTCCTGAAATCATGGCTATAACGGTAATCTCCGGCGCATTCTTTTGTATGGCGATTTATTTTCTTGCAAGTTTTATCATTCAAAATGAGATTGTCTTATTCTTTGCAGGTATCTTAACGCTAACCCGCGCTTACCTGTCTTTTTTTAACGATGGGAATTTGCCTGAGAATATAGCTTTTTATTTTGCCGCAGTATTCATGGTGTTTCTTATGCATGCAATGGAGAGCAAGCGAAGAGTATTTGCTGTGTTCTCCGGAATTTATTTGTCATTTTGCATGTTATCACACCCAAATATTTTCATATATCATTTACCGCCCTTTGTACTTTTTTTCGCTACATTTTTAGTATCAAGAAATAAAGATTTAAAAAAGGATTATATTAATTTATTTATTACGTTAGGAATCATTCTCATTCCAATTTTCCCTTACGTTTTAAGGCTACAAGAATCCTATCCTTCCAAACTATACGAAAACGATGCAACAACTGTACTGAGTAGTTTACCGTACTGGAATGGATATGTGGTGCTTATCCTAGTGTTGGGTGGTATTATTCTGATTGCAACAAAAAGGAAAGTTATTAATGTGTATCTATGGACATGCCTTCTTGCGGTTCTATTTTTTGTTGAATATTGGCGAATATACCAGATTCTATCGCCTTCTTGGTTTGAATTAAAACCGATGGCGGTTCCTAGTTTTGGCGCATATTATACATACAAAAGCTTTCTTCAGAATCCTGCGAATTACATCTCTTCCTGGCAGGCAGGGGTTATTATATGGCCTATAGCTATTGCAGTTGTTATTGATCACTTGTTTCACCTCTTTGGACGATATATCAAAATTCGTTTATTGCAAAACTTCGCAATTTTTTCTATTGTCTGTCTGACATTTTTCTTCATTAGTTATGAGTATAAGAAAACAAAACGATATCCTGAATTTATTACAAAGAGTGATTACAATGCGCTAGTATGGATGAGAGAAAATACCCGTTACCAGAATACCTTTATCTATGCCCCATTTGACGAAGCGAAAGAAAATTCAGTCCCAAGTTGGGTAACTTCATTTTGGGTTTCTGTTGTATCTGAGAGAAAGTCGCTTCCCTTCCGAAATTATTATATGGATGTTCAATTTAAATTTTTGAATTTAGATAAGCCTATTACAGAAAAAGTAAATCAATTACAGAAAGCTACATATTCCATAATTGATCCGGAATCTTATAAAACGCTGAGGGGGATGAAAATTACGCATATCTTTATCTCTGCTTTTCTGTCTGAAAAATTGTTTGGCACGTATCAAAAATCTTCATTTGTTGAACTGGTACATTACGATTCAGTCCCGAATCAAGGAACTGCTCTCATTTATAGAGTAAAATAATTAATAGCCGGATGTGAGGAATACATTTATTTGTAATAGGGTATTGTGAAAAATATAAAAATTTACAATGGTTAGTATTAAACTTTTTGAGCAACTTAAGAAAATCAAATTAATTCGAAGATTTGCGTTACAGAGGAAAATTTCCTTTGATTTTCCGATTCGTTTTAACATTGAACCGACCAATTACTGTAACCTTAGATGCTCCATGTGTCCAAGGGAACTAAATAGACCATTAGGATATATGGATGTTGCACTGTTTGAGAAAATTATTGACGAAAGCGTTCTTTCTGGGAGAAGGCTCATAATAACACTGAATAAAGATGGGGAGCCTTTGTTACACCCTGAATTACCAAAAATGATTAAATATGCAAAAGAGGGAAAGGCTGCATATAAGATTAATTTTTATACCAACGGTATATTGCTGACTGAAACAAAATCTCTAGAATTAATGAAATCAGGTCTTGATACGATCCATATAAGCATGGATGCTTTTACAAAAGAGACTTACAAAAAAATTAAAAATAGTCAAATGCTTGAGGTAGTCGAGGAAAACGTTAAAAGACTGGTTGTGCTCAAAAAGAGACTTCGTTCAAAGTTGCCTCTTGTTGTTGTAAAGATTCTCCAGTCACCAGATACACAATCCGAGATCAAACCATTTATGAATAAATGGAAAGACATTGCGGATTTTGTCGAAATAGGTGAATTCCATACGTGGGATGG
>MHXP01000047.1:0-147 GCA_001824485.1 Planctomycetes bacterium GWA2_39_15
GGGAGGTTTAGGTGGGGGTGAAATGTTACGGAAATACTTTCTCCTTGAAATTGAGCGGGTGACTCAACCACACCTTTTCCAAAGGTAATATCCCATTTTACGACAGACTCGACTGACCTTTGAAGCTCTTGGGGAGATCCATGAAAA
>MHXP01000047.1:185-935 GCA_001824485.1 Planctomycetes bacterium GWA2_39_15
TATCGCAGCATATTGAGGGTATTCTTTTGGAGTTTCGCCAGTTCCCTCAGTTTCAGGAAAAGTATTCTGTGGCATCTTCTCTTTATCTGTAATAGCAGATGGAGAAGTGAAAAGTGACTTCTGTGTTGCTACAACTAGTGCCTCTTTTCGTTTTTTCCATGTCTCTATATATGATGTCCAGTCGACATCCATTTCTCCCACCTTTGGGGGTCTTTGGGGGCGGTGTGTCCCATCAAATCTGAAATGTTCGACAAAGACTTCTGCATTTCCTAGTGGAAATTTTCCTTTTGAAACACCACTCACCCTAACCCTCTCCCGCAAGGGGAGAGGAGATTTCCCCTCATCTATTTTATTCTCATTCCCCGATGCCAAATTTCCTGAGTCTCCCCTCACTTGATGTGAGGGGTTAGGGGAGGGTGGTAAATTTTCTTCTTCCTTTGTGGACAAAAGGTTCATAAATGGTTCGTCTCCCAGCTCAATGCCTGCGGCATTCCTCACGGCTTTTGTAATCAATCCCATATAGGATTTATCGTCATCCTTCAATGCACCGGTAAGAATCAATCGTTCCTTTGCCCTGGTCATGGCAACGTACAGGACGCGCTTCTCCTCCTCCCACGAGCGATCATTCAATTTTTTTTCAATTACTATGCTTTGAAGATTTCTTACCTGATGATTTCCCTTACCAATCACAATACCCGTTGTGGATGTAGACCAATCATATGCCGCTGAGTCAAGTACCTCGTTATCCCT
>MHXP01000047.1:981-7427 GCA_001824485.1 Planctomycetes bacterium GWA2_39_15
AGTCCCTTTGCTTTATGGATGGTCAGAATTTTCACAACATCCAATGTTTCGTCAGAGAGGGGACTCTCTCCTTCTTCTCGTGCCTCTTTTATACGCATCTTGATACGCTCTAAAAAGGTTTTTAGAGAAATACCATGAAGTTGTTCCATGTCAGATGCCATCTGATAAAGTTTTAAAATATTTGCCAGCTTCTGTTCCCCATGCCATGCAGAGGCGGTAATTTCAGCAACATGGGAATTGTCAATAATTTCTGAAATGAGTTGTGAGACTGGAATTGTGCCAGCACGTGCATGGGTATTTCTTAAAAAATCGTAGAAATTTTCTACAATATTTTTAAAACTGATTTTATCGGATATTGACTTACGATAGTCTAAAAGTTGATTTATCTTGAGTTCGTATATTTCACGATCCGTTAAACCTACAAAAGGGGATCGCAGAACCCCTACAAGGGCGATTGTATCATGAGGATTTTCTATGATGCGCAGGATGTTAATAAAGTCGAGGATTTCCTGCGTACTATAGAAGTATTTTTCACCTTCTACGATATAGGGGATACCGTATCTCTTAAAAGCTTCAACATAAGGCCTTACCTGGGTAAATGCCCGCAGAAGCAATGCTATGTCCTTATATTTAAGTTTGCGAAGGCCATTTTCAGACAATTTATCTTCGATGATTTCGTTATTCACGTGTTTTGTAATCCACCTTGCAATCCACTCGGCTTCGGCTTCCCTTGCCTTATCTGCCTTGAGTTCTTCTCCCTCTTTTCCAAAGACGAGTACAATCTCAACATTTTGTGAGGGGTATTTTTTAGGTCTATTTGCATGAATAGGAATGTAACTAGGTTGTAGGCCTGGCTGTTCCACCATGATTCTTCTATTAAATAACTGGTTTATAACATCAATAATGCCTGAATGGCTTCTGAAATTTTCCTGTAATTTCAGAGTTTCTTCCTGTCCTCCACTAACCAGTTTTACCACGTGCTCATAAGCCTCGATATCCGCCCTGCGAAAAGCGTAAATAGACTGCTTGGGGTCTCCCACGATAAAAAGCTTTCCAGGCTCAAGGGTTACCTTCCGGGCATCTTTGCTGTAATGTTCCAATGACTCGGAAAGGAAAAGAACAATTTCATACTGGATAGGGTCTGTGTCCTGGAATTCGTCCACGAGTATGGCTCTAAATTCGTTTTTGAGCTTGTCACGAACATAGCGATATTCTTTGTTTTGTAGTAAATTCCTTGTAAGTGTGAGTAACCCGTCAAAAGAGACGTATCCCTGCGACAAATATGTTTGCTTAAAACCCTTTGCAAAATGGAGGATGAGGTTTATTGTGTTCTTTACTAATGTCTCATCCACAGTTTTCAATTTCTTAAGTAGGGCGTGGCTGTCTTTTACAAGTTCTTGTGCGTTTCCAAAGCTGTCATCTGTCCAGCCTGTTTTCGCCTCAGACGGATTCTTGTCAAGATCATACTCTAAATTATTCAAATAACCGATGCCTTGTTTTTTTATTGCATCAAAGACCTTAGATAGTTCATTTAATTGTAAGAGAAGGTTGTTGTTTGGCTTTTCACAGTGAGAAATAATTTTGAGGATTTTACTAAGTAAGATATCTGTTAAAGATTGGACGTTTGATTTATTATTGTCCGCTAATGTAAGTGAATCTAATGGGATGGTAAATCCTGACAGCCGTTTAGCGAATCCCTTGAGTGATTCGAGGTCTAATCGCCTGAGTACGATCTTCCAGATGTTTGCGTTAGGCGAGGTAAGGACAAGCTCTGACTCAATCCAATGTGCCCATTCCTTATCAAATAGTTCGTCAAAAACGTCACCTTCGTCCACTATGAATCCAGGCACAACACCTGATTCAATTGGATATAGACGCAGTATATATGCGGCAAAACTGTGAATAGTTCCTATAAGCGCTTTGTCCATATCCTCAAGTGATTTTCTTGCGCGGTGTTCAATCTCACTGTATGTTGTATGGTAAGTGTCACGAATATACGCAAGAAATCCTTCCACTGTTTCTTTCTCTTCTTGCGATGCATTCCCTTTGATGACGGCTACAATCTTTTCCAGTTCTCCTGCCAGTCTGATCTTCATTTCGCTTGCAGCTTTATCTGTAAAGGTCATTGCCACTATTCTAAGGATGGGACTTTCTTCTTTTTGAAACCTTTTGTGTCCCAAAAGTAGGTGCAACATTCGATTTACCAGAAGCGTGGTCTTGCCTGTTCCGGCGCCAGCCGTCACAACAATATTTATGTCCTGTTCTGTTACTGCAATGTTTCTTGTAATGGTATCAATAGGTTCTGGCATTTTTATCTTTAAAAATCTTTATAGATAATTTATCTTTATAAATATCAGATTTTGGACAAGCGGATTTACGATATTTCGTGTGATTTGTTTGTAGCAAAATCATATTTATCCATTAACATAATAACAAAGTTACCTGAATACTTGCAATCTTTGTCCGTATGATTTTTAAAGGAGGTTTAAATTATGAGGAAAATATTTTTATTTGTTTTAGTGCTCTCGTTTGTTCTTGGTTGTACTAATGGTCGGGGAATGAGGGTTACTATCAAACCCACGTTGGATAGGCGTTTAAAAGAGGTACAGCCAATGTCTCTTCATGCAGGACTATTTATAGAACCATCATTGCGTAATTTTAGTCAGGAAGAATGGCAGGCAGATATGATTGCAGGGATACATCACTATGTATTCCAAATAGGTGAACCGCTGGCTAAAAGCGTTGAGGAAATGGCAACAAAGGTGTTTAGCAAGGTTACTATTCTAAAAGAAATGCCATGCCCTGAAACAATTGAAAAATCAGGGATAGAAAAGGTATTGATATTAAAGTTAAATACATCAAAGTTAGAATTGATTGTCGAAGAATCAGTTTGGCGGGCAATTGGAAAACATTATCTATCAATTCAAGTTTCTTTCTTAGATAAAAACTTAAATAAGATATTTGAGGATGAGCTGGCCGTGGAGGGGAAAAATTTAGATTTAATTGATTATGAAACAGAAGGTGGTTGGTGGAAGACTTCAGGCCCAAAATATGGGCCTGCTGTGGAAGATTCTATAGAAAAGATTGTCTTTAAACTTGCGCAGAGATTGATTGAATCTGAGGGACAAATCGTAAACAAATAGTTTTTCAAAAAATAAATAGAAATTTTTTTGACAGATTGGTGAAGTTTTATTAAATTGTGTATATGAAGGTACAAATTTTTACTTCCGAAAATTATTTATATGAGCTCCTGAAAAAGAAGTACCACACCTCTGAAGTTGTGCGTGCTAAGATAGCTGATATTAAGGAAAAAATGAAAGAGGCTGTGACCAGAGAGCCTCTTAAGTCATTCAATATCAAGTTTAGAGGTCAGGTAATTGATAGTTCCTTTGAAAAGACCCTTAAAATCATTTCAAAGCGCCTATTTAATAAAGGAAAAGTTGATAGTTTCCACACCTTCAAAGAATATGGTCTGGTAGAAGCAAATATAACCGCCACATTAATAGAGGTAGAGGCGCTTGTTCAATATCTTATGAAACCGCATATTGTGTTGCATTGTAAAAAAGGGATTGCCAAGGGCGCAAGCAATTTATTGATAATAGATGAAACAGAACAAGACCAGCTTAATAATTTTACTCCGGATTATACTCACCGTAATTATGTTACCCATGCTGAATCTTATGAGAAATATACAGGAAGACTTGGTGATTATCTGGTTTTTAATGGATTACCATTAACAACAGAAAAAATAGGACGGGAACTCCGATTCAATAAAATCGAAACCAAGAACAGGGTTTTCACAACTACGGGCTTAAAAGAGATTAATTTAAACCTCCATTTAATTTCTTTGATTCTTAAGTTGGATCTGGAACAGCATTATTTGAAGCTGCGAGTTTTTAATTCTCAGGAAGAAGACCTTAAAATGGTTGAAGAAAAGATTGACGACCTTGGTTTCTTCGCCGATATTTTTAATCACATAGCCACAACAGACAATCCATTATTGTTTAATGAATATCTATTTTTAGATTTGATTAGACTTGAACCCATCGTAGAGAATAACAACTGGAAGGCTATCCCAGCGTATGCAGGTTATATTTATTCTGCGGCTAATAAACTCAACGGTCAATTTAAACTTCTGGAGGAGTATAACCTTTTTTTAACGTATGCTAATTGTATTGAAAAGTTTATTGTAAAATTATCTAAGAAATTAATTAAGCACAAATTAGATTTTCACAGCGAACAGCATAACTTATTGGCAAACTACAATGAATTGAAGAAATTGAATATGGTTATGAATCATCCACTATTACAAAGTGATTACCAGGAACTATTGAATTCCTTTAGTAAATTACTGGCATATCTGGATTTTTTAACAATACGCGGTACTAGTGGTGAAGGTACAGACAGTGCTCGTGACGTTGTTAATATTCCTGTAGAATCCTCGAATAGATTTGTAACTATTATTAAGAAATGTATTGAGTCAGTATTTTCTGTAACAATTGGCATCTCTGCTAAACCAGTGTTTCGCAAGGATCCAATTTTAAAGACAGAGCAGGAAGAAGACGTTCAAAAACTCATAACTAAATTTAATGAAAATCTGGAAAAGCTGTCTAAGTTAAAGACTATTAAGAATGAAGACGCTTTTTTGGAAGCAAGAAGGCACGTGCCACAATTAACAAATTTATCTGATACACTTGATCAACTTAAAGAATTAATTAAGGCTATAGAAATTAAACGGGAGATAATAGACCCCTTTAAGATCATTTTTGCTAAATCCAATAAATTTGAAATTCTTTGTAGAGAGTTAAATAATCTTGGTATATTGAAGACTACACAGGATCAAGAATTAATCCGTGTAATATTAGCTGATTTACAAAAATACCTATTTAATAGACCGCTAAAGGAAAATACTTATAAGGAAATTTTAGACAGGATAAAATCCTTGGAAGATTTTATTACCAGCAGAAGTAAGCCAAACTTTGAAAGGGATAAAACTACTCATACAGTTATGCTGAAACTGTATCAAAATCCTGTTTTTAAGACTATTATTGATATTAGAATGGGTATTGAAAATATCGTTGAGAAGGAAGCCCAAAACCAAAAGATTAATACATTTAAGAACGAAACAGAGTTTTCTTCTTATAGTGCTAAGGAATTGGATGAATTTTTAGCATACATTATAAAGTTCCATGAGAAATTAAAAGATGTTTGTTATTATAAAAATATCTCGGAATTTGAAACCGTAGAAAAAGAATTTGATCGTTTGATTGATGAAGTGAAGGCAATTGATTCTAACATTTCATTTTATACCAGAAATAAAGATAAAAGGGTATCAAAGGAACCAGATGTTCATATTAATTATTTAAAAAGTTCCCAGTTGACCAGAAAAAATCTGGAAAAGGCAATTTTACTTTTACAAAATCAAATTACACAGATGGACGGATTTGTGCACGATATAGAAAGCAATCTACAGCGTCATTCCTTCATTCATTCAGGCGTGGCTACCAGCGTCCTTTTTGACCAGATAACATATTTATTAAGCAATATTGATGTAAGGTTGTTAGATATGACTAAGTTAACAGAAAATATGTTTAATGAAAGCGTCAACACGATATTTCATTATCAAGCAGGTGAGTCGTTTACCGAGCCAAAAAATGAAAACATTGATGATTTAATGAAGGAAATTGAGAAAAGGACTATTGTCAGAAAATATCAAAGCCACGAAAATAATTTACCATCTGTGCATCTGAGTTAGCCCTCCTTTTTTATCCCAGACTCAATTACAACAACGCAGAATTGTATGGGGCATTCAACAATGAAGAATTTCAAATTTACTGAAATGGGAAAAACATCGAAGTGTAAAGTTTTATCAGTATGTTTATTGACTACAGGTATTATCCTCTCTCTTTTTGGTTGTGAGAATCCCAGTATTAAAAAGGCAGGGGAAACGTTTAAGGAATCATCAGTAAAGACAGGTGAAGCAGTTAAAGACCTTGGACGTGGGGTTTCTGAGGAAACCGGCTATATCATAGAAGAGATAAAAAAGGGTACTAATGTTATGGTTGAAGAGATTAAAGATGGAGGTATCTTTGTCTCGAAAAAGAGTGAAGAGTTAGTTGGCAGAACCAAAGAAGAATTTTCTGAAGTATCAATTACAACACAGATCAAAGCAAAATACGCTATAAGTCCAAAAGTCTCTGCGCTTCATATAAATGTAACAACGGTAAGGGATCAGGTTACCCTGACAGGCAATGCACATTGCAAAGACGAGATTGTAGAGGCAATCAATCTCGCCCTGAGCGTAGAAGGAGTTAAGAATGTAACGTCTTTATTGGAAACAAGGCAGTAATAGGTTTATTCAAGTCAGATACAAAAATCGCAGGAGGGGAAAAACAAGTCGCAGAAACTCTGTGTTCTAAGTTGTTATAAATATTTTTACTTACTTA
>MHXP01000048.1 GCA_001824485.1 Planctomycetes bacterium GWA2_39_15
AATTGGCAGACACGCCAGACTCAAAATCTGGTCCCCGTCACAGGGGGTAAGGGTTCAACTCCCTTCTCTGGCATTTGTTTGATTAGATGGACCACTTCACACCAAACACATTTTTTGTGTCATATCAACAGAATTAGTGCCCTTTGATTAATGCCATAGCCTCTGCGCGGGTTGCAGGATTATCACGAAAGATGCCACGCATCACGGAAGTTTGCACCCTTGTGCCTGGTTTTTTAATGCCCCTCATGGTCATACAGAGATGCTCAGCTTCAATAATAGCAAGTACCCCTTTGGGCTTTAGCGCCTTCATGATGGATTCTGCAATGTCTGTGGTAAGCCTTTCCTGTACTTGCGGACGTTTTGCCTCTATTTCAACAACCCTTGCAAGCTTGCTAATTCCAGTAACACGATTTCCTTGTGGAATATAAGCTACGTGCGCAACACCGCTGAAAGGCAGTAGGTGATGTTCGCATATAGAGTAAAATGGAATATCCTTTAAGAGTACAATCTCGTCATACTTTTCAGATTTTAATACTTTGATTTCTGTGTGTGAATCCTGCCCGATACCTGCAAATATCTCTTCACACATATCGGCAACCCTTTCGGGTGTTTCCAAGAGACCTTCACGTTTAGGGTCTTCTCCGATACCTTCTAAAAATAAGCGGATAGAATCTATAATCTTTTTCTTGTCTATCAAAATAAAACTCCTTCAGGACATTAAACCATAATTTTTTAGTATACTTTTTAATTTATTCTCATTTTCTTTAGTCATCTCGCACAGCGGCAGACGCATCTCGCCGTTTAATCTTCCCAGCAGCTTCATAGCAGTTTTTACGGGAATCGGATTAGTTTCGATGAACATTCCCTTACACAGTGGGAAAAGTTTGTGATGACACTTCCTGGCCTCGTTGAAATTACCATCCAGACAATATTTAGTCAATGCGGTAGTATCCGAAGGGACGATATTAGCCACAACAGATATCACTCCTTTTCCACCCACTGCCATAATTGGCAGGGTAAGAGAGTCGTCTCCCGAAAGAACTGTAATATTGCACAGGTGCAAAATCTGAGTTACCTGGTCAATATTTCCACTGGCTTCTTTTATACCAACAATGTTTTTAATTTCAGCAAGTTTAGCAACCGTCTCTGGCAGAATGGATATGCCCGTCCTGGAAGGCACATTGTATATCACAATAGGAATATCTACCTCTTCTGCAATTAATTTGTAATGCCGATAAAGTCCTTCAGGAGTAGGTTTATTATAGTAAGGAGTAATGAGCAATGCCCCATCTGCCCCCACCTTTTTTGCATGTTTCGTCAGATGTAAAGCTTCCATGGTATTGTTTGAACCTGCCCCAGCGAGAACGGATATTCTTCCAGCCACCGTACTGACAACCTCACCAACCACCTTTTCGTGTTCATCAAACGAAAGCGTAGCAGATTCACCAGTCGTACCGCAAGGAACGATCCCGCTTGTCCCGTTCTTTATATGAAATTCAATGAGTTCTTTAAACTTTTTATAATCAACCTGCCCATCTTTAAAAGGTGTTACTAATGCCACCAGGGAGCCAGTAAACATGTTTTATTCTCCTTTTCTTAAGTATTGGCAAATACTTAACCACAGAGGCCACAGAAAAATCACCAAATTTAAAGACAACTTCCGATTCCATAAATTACTCATATTTTGATCCACAGCGAATCTGTGATTTTACCCGTTTTTTCATTCATCCTAAGTTTATCTTTTTAACTCAGGCTTAAAAATTAACTCCTTCATTTCCGAAACAGCCTTCTGGATTCCCACAAAAACCGCTCGTGACACAATGCTGTGTCCAATATGTAATTCTTCAACATCTAAAGATTCAACAATAATTCCAACGTTTTGATATGTAAGCCCATGCCCAGCGTTTACCCGCAGCCTCAATTTTTGGGCTATTTTTACACCTGCTTCAAGCTTCTCAATCTGTTTACTCTTTGAAATATCATCTTTTGCATTGGCATAGTTGCCTGTATGCAGTTCAATATATTGCGCCCCAACATCCTTCGATGCGGATATCTGGTTTTCTTCAGGATCAATAAAAAGACTAACCAGTATGCCCGCATCAGTGAATCTTTTGACAATATCCACTAGTACCTTCTTTTGAGAAACGACGTCCAGACCGCCCTCCGTTGTAACCTCCTGTCTCTTTTCAGGAACAAGGGTAACCTGCTCTGGTCTTGTCTTAATTGCAATGTCCATTATCTCTCGTGCAATAGACATCTCCAGATTCAGCTTGGTAAATACTACTTCCCTGAGCAATCTCACATCACGATCCTGTATGTGTCTTCGATCTTCCCTCAAATGGACGGTAATTATATCCGCACCACCGAGGACTGCCAGTGGTGCCGCTATTACAGGGTCGGGTTCAAAGGTTCTTCTTGCCTGCCGTATAGTAGCAATATGGTCTATATTTACACCTAACTTTATCATTTTGTCTCAGGCAATCGTAAGTTTTCTCTGATGTCCAAACGCACCTCGGGTAATTTATCCACAAGTTCAATATTTTTTGGCAAAACACATCTTATTGGTTGTTTGTATGGCCCGGGCGGTTTTAACGAAGTGACATCAATATACAAAGCGACATCTTCTTCGGTATTAAGCTTATCTAATAAAAGTTTAGGACCTTTTACCATTACCTTGAAGAATTCATCTTGCAATTTAATTTCATAGGGATATTCTGGAGGTTTCATTATCTTGATCTTTATTTTCTCAAAAAATTTTGTATCCTGTTGTTCCGCTATTTGCAACCATACCCGTACATCTTCCTTACATACAACCGGCACCGAAACGTTTTTATCGCCTCGCTTAAGTGTTACTTTCTGGTCAATTCCAATTCTCCATGGAAAAGTAAGGTTCTGGTTAATAGTAATTCCACTAACATCGATCGGAACTGTATTGATAAATAAAGCCTCTTTTAATGTGTTTAAAGGGCCTGTTACTTCGACTTCCGACGGAAATACAAATTCATTCGCTATAACATATCCAATTGCAGGTTCACCTTTCTTTTGCAAATTGACCTTTAATTTTTTCTTCTGTAATTTACCGAGTAATATATCGAATTTATCAGGATAAACAGAAACCAGTTTGATGTCACCCGGCAGATTCAAGTATTCTCTTGTTATGGGAATTGTCTGTTTTATCTGATCTTCCATTCCAGATGGAGATTCCTGCACAATGTATTTTGCCTGAATCTTTCGATTTTTTATCATATCTTCAATATTGTCAATAATATTTTGTGGCCCTCGTAGATGTATGGTAATTTCCTCGGTGCTCTGTTCAAGTATGGTAATGCCTTCAGGAACAGAAACAGACAGTTTGACCATCTCCGTTAACTCTCTAGTATGCCTGTTAATCGCATATAGCCATAGAGCAACTGCCATGACCAATGCCATGAATTTTGTGAGAACGTTACCTGTAAATATTTCCTTTATCACACCTGTGTACTCCTGGCTATACCGAATCTTTCCGTAGATAGTTCATCGAGTATCCTTTTTAGTTCTTTTTCGTCAATATCTTGTTTCAGCACCCCCTTGACTCCTGTTGAAATTGTTCCTGTTTCTTCCGATACAACAATAACAATGGCATCTGTCTCTTCTGTAAGTCCAATGGCTGCCCTATGGCGAGTACCAAGGCTTTTTGACAGTTCTGTATTTTCAGTAAGCGGGAGCAAACACCCCGCAGCAACTATTTTTTGTTCCTGAATAATAACTGCTCCGTCATGCAAGGGAGAGCCAGGCCAAAATATTGTGCATATCAATTCACCTGTTACATCCGCATTTAGTTTCGTTCCAGTTTCTGCAAAATTATCAAGCCCGACTTCTCTCTCGATTGCAAGTAATGCACCAACTTTACTTTTGGATAAAATTCCAATAGCTTTTATAATTTCATTTGTCACCTGATATTCAGGTTTCAGAAACACATTAAAAACAGGGTTTTGTCCTAACCTTAATAGTGCACGTCGAAATTCAGGCTGGAACAGAATAATTATAGGAATGATAAATACAGGTACAAATTCTGTTATCAACCAATTGATTGTATATAGTTGTAACTTTCTTACAAAGAATAGCACGCCAACGGATATCAATACAATAATAAACGCCAGTCCCCTTAACATGCTTGTACCGCGGGTACCCTGCATGATTCTTAATACAACATACACAATCATGTAGATAAGAAATATCTCACCAAGGGCCCTGCCCACCATCCAGATATTTACATTTTCAAATAATTCAAATATTCTTTCAAACATTAACTATTCCTGATTGCATCACAAACCTTTATAATTTGGACAGTCTCATACACATCATGAACCCGAATAATATGTGCGCCATTCATGGCTGCGACTGCCACTGTTGCCAGCGTTCCATACAGACGTTCCTGAACTGTAGCTTTTAAAACGGTACCAATAAACTTCTTCCGCGATGTACCGATCAGTATTGGAAATCCCATACTTTTAAATCCCCATAGCCCCTTGAGAATTTGGAGATTTTGCTGCATGGTCTTGCCAAAACCAATGCCCGGATCAATGATAATTTTATTTTCGTCTATTCCAGCGCTAATTGCGATAGCTACAGACTTTTTTAAGTACGACATTATCTCGGATAACAAATTTTTGCGTATCGGATGTTTTTGCATTGTTCTGGGAGTGCCTTTCTTATGCATAATTATAACGGGCACTTTTGCACTGGCAGCAACCATTGCCATCCTTTTATCCATTTGTAATCCGCCGATGTCGTTTACGATTGATGCCCCTGCATCAATCGCCTTTTTTGCCACTGTTGCTTTATATGTGTCAATGGAAATAGGCAAACGGATCTTTTTCGATAATATTTTTATAATAGGAATTACTCTTTTTGTTTCCTCGTCCTCCGATATGGAATGCGCACCGGGTCTTGTAGATTCACCGCCGACGTCAATAATATCGGCTCCTTCTTCTACCATTTTAAGCGCATGATCAATGGCATTCTCTAAAGTATTATATCGTTTGCCATCATAAAACGAATCTGGGGTCACATTTAGAATCCCCATGACATGTGTTTTACTACCGAGATGCAGTGTACCGTTGGGATAAGTTACATCAAAGGACTTCCTTTGAAATTTATTAATTGTGTTATCAGTAATATTCTCTTTTAATTTGCTCACCAGTCCTCTTCCATTGCTTCCACGATACCTTGGGCAACTTTTACAAAAGCCTCATCACTGGAAGAACTGAGTGTTTCATTTCTCCTGACAATAAATTCTGCCGGTCTCTTAATGTTTCTCCGCTCAACAATTGCTCTTCCTGTCCGCTTATCTACCCACCGGATTTCTACTCCAACGGAAACACGGCTTTCAACGATATTATCCTTAGTATCTTCAATTAATACATTTTCATCTACGCTGGTTATTTTCCCAAAGAGAATAGAATCGGCCTCATCTTTATCAACAATGTTAAGACGCGTTCTTAGCAATATTTGATCGCGCACAGCCTTCGTAAGATCAAACTCGTATCCTCTGCGAAAAGTATTGTTGTCAAAGATGGGAATATAGATGCTACGAACATTAGAACGGAGTAAAGATTTCGAACTATAACCACAACCTTCGAAAGAAATAAAAAAAGGTAATAACAAGAGGATACAAACTATAGTGATCTTGTATTTATATTTCGCAATACAGTTTGATTGGTGTCTGAAGAAATATTTCAACATCGTTATTTTACTGCCTCAATCATTTTGAGAAATTCTATCCGTTCATTAGCCCTTTCTGCCCAGATTGTACCAGGGAAATCAGCTATTACATACTCAAAATACATGGCTGCCGAAGAAGGTTTTTTACGTCTCAGGTAAAACTCTCCAATGTTATATTCTCTTTCCGCCTCAATAATCCATATCTCTTCGATCATTCTCTTTGCATCCTCTACATGTACACCATTTGGATTTGACACTAAATATTCTTCAAAGCCCTCCCGTGCAGAAACCAAGAGACCATAATTGCGTTCCTGTTTCTTTTCATGACAAACTTTTGAAAGTGGTATCTGGTATTGTATGTAAGGAACCCATTCATTCTTCGGGTATTCTTCCAAAAATTTTTCATAAGCATCAAGAGCTTCCTCATATTGACCGAGTTTAAAATAACAATCCGCTATTTTAACCTGTGCATCAGGCGCAAGGGGCCCCAGATTTTGTTTTTCTATAATCTTTTCAAATACCTTGATTGCTGCATCTTCGTCGGTATCCATTTGGGCAACACCTAATTGAAACACTCTTTCCAGTATTTCTTTTGTCCTTTTTGAACCCGAATATTTTTGCAAGGCGTTCTCGTAAGCCATCAACGCCCTTTTATAATCACTATTGAGAAAATATGCCCAACCAATATTTATTTGAGAAGATTCTGCATATTCAGAATTAGGGCTGGTATCAATAATCGCTTCGAATTCTTTTATCGCAATCAGGTACTTCTGTTCTACAAGAAGAGAAAGCGCATACTTGTAACGTTGGTCCAGTGTGATAACTGCCTCTGATGTTGATACAATCCAACCCATTTCTTTATTCCATACCCATTTCCCGTAGGAGGATGTTGCTACACAGATTGTAATTAATAAAACAGGAAAGATGAATTTTAGTTTTTTCATCTCACACCTTTCAAATATCTGTTAAAATTTTATATATTTCCAGGAGTTTAGTTCTTTGTTTAGTATCGAAGTGATATAATATCTCAGCATCTTTTCTATTTCAACACAAATAGATGATTGTATTCTGACACGCTCCAATTTCTGCAAATTAATATCCACTAGTCTTCTGGCAATGAGTGCAGCACCAAGAGGAACGATAATTCCATTACTGAATCTTACCTTGCATGTTTTGCATAGCAAACCGCCTTCCCTAGCGTTAAAATGCACTTCAGACACTTGTTGAATACTGTCTTTACAATTTACACAACTTTCCAATTCAGGCAGATAACCTAATATTTTTAGCATTTTCATCTCAAAGGTCAACAACTGTATTGTAGCATTTGTATCCGCTGATATCACATTTAATGTATTTAAGAATATATCAAAGAGTTGTTTACTTGGATCACTTTCTTCTGTAAATTCATTCACAAGCTCAGCCATACATGAAGCCTTATAATAGTTATCCAGATTGTTTCGAAGCATCGGGTAATTATTTTGTAAAACAGCCTCCGTAAGTGTGTGAAGAGACGTATATTCCTTTTTAATAAAGAGAATTTGATAGTAAGTCAGTAAATCTATTGCTTTTGAACTGTATCTTCCAGATACACGCTTAAATCCTTTAGCAATGGTGTGAATCTTTCCGTAGTCGCGGGTGTAGAAAGTAATTATCTGACTGGAATTACTATAATCTGTCCTTCCAAGTGTAATTGCTTCTGTTTTAAAGACAGACATAATATAAAATAAATTGTCTATAATGGTTTGAACTTAGGCTGCCTTTGGCAGCGACTTTAAATCTCCCCTCTAAAAAGAGGGGCCGGGGGGGTGTTACAGCATATTTACACACCCCTTAATCCCCTCTTTCTAGAGGGGAAACTATATTTGAAATTCCTATACATGAACTTATAACCACCCCTCTTTCCCCTCCTTCGCAAGGAGGAAATCGGAAGGATGTTATTTCTGCACCTCCCCTTAGTCCCCTCCTTCGAAAGGAGGGGATGAAGGGGAGGTCTTCCATAGACTATTTACCATATAGGTTATGGGCACGAAGACCGCATAAATAAAATGAAAATTCCCATACAATAAATTTAGGGTAAAAGATAGGTTAGAAATCATTATAATAGTGCAATAGAAAATATCAACATTTATTATTTAAAAGGACTCTCTGAGGCAAGCCTTGGAAAAGGTATGAAGCGGATGATGGAAGAAAGCGAAGAAAGGGACAAGATAATATCTTATAACAATTATTTTTACATTTTCAGCAAAAATATTTTTTAACGAATAAGACTTGTCCTCGACTCAGATAGGGGAGAAGTAATCACACAGAGACACGAAGCCGCAAAGAATGATGAATGATGGAATGCCTCCCCCTTTCTCCCCCTCAATGAAGGGGACAGGGGGAGGCATGGGGATATACCATAAATCTTTGTGTCTTGGTGGCTTTGTGTGAGGAAACAGAAGAACTTTCTTTTCCGACTCGTTCGGGTTATGGATTGCTGAAACCGAGATGTCGTGTTGGCTGCGCCCTTGGGCTAGCCCAAGGGCGATCTCTTCACGCTCATTAACATTTAACCTGTGGTATCGGGACATGTGCAACTCCTTTCTTCTGATATATTATATCAGAGTTAAGTGTTGCACTAGCAACTTGAGCCCACTCTGTTCCTATTTGTTCTATTTGTTCCTATAAATATATTTTCGCCTGTATTTCCTCGATTAATAACATGATAATACGCACCGGCGTATTCCACACTTAAGGGTCTTGCCATAGGATTTTTCTGGTGTTAAATATTTAAAGTGAAAGATGAATTAGAAATCATTATAATAAAATAGCAGAAAAGGTCGATGTTTATTTTTCAAGGTGGTGACCCCGTATAAACCATCTATGACTTCCGACGGAGCGTCTCTACAAGGGCGTTCACAAACAGAGTTTGATAATAAGTCGATAAATATATAGAGGAGAAATATTACAATGCCTTTAACCCAAAAAAAGACTAAACACCCGTATATCATTTCCCTGAAAACACATTGCGGTGGAAGCCCTGTAATTGCAGGCACAAAATTTCCTGTAAGGTCTGTCGTTTTTTATATCCTCAAACAGGGTATGACGCCTGAAGAACTTGTAAAAGAATTTTTACATCTTACCCTTCCACAGGTTTACGATGCCCTTTCTTATTATTACGAAAATAGGGGAAAAATAGATAAAGAACTATTCATGCAAGAGTCTGATTTACGGCAAAAATAACACCAAATGTCTGAAATATCATTGTGCCTCGATGAGGATGTTAGGGTATTGTTAGCAGAAATATTACGCAATAGAGGATATAATGCTTATCATGTTCTTGAAGTTGAAAGAACCGGTAAAAGCGATAGCGAACAACTCGCCTACGCTGTAAGAAATAAGATGGCTATATTGACTCATAATATTAAAGACTACGTCATTCTATCCAAATCTTACGCAGAACACGGGAAAAACCACTTTGGCATTATTATTTCTAATCAAATCCCTTTTAGTAAACTTCTGAAACGAACACTAAGATTTCTTTCCTCCAACACTCGGGATTCTATTAGAAATAATATAATCTGGTTGCAAGACTATAAATAAATTTGGGTTATATATAACATGCACCCGGGTATTCCACACGTAAGGGTCTTGCCATAGGATTTTTTTGCTGTTAAAAACTTACGAAGTATCAAAAAACAGATTGAAAAGATACTTACTGAAAACTTATAGCGCCTCCGATCACACCTGCATCACGGCATTATTACGGAGATTGAGGTTGGTATAATAATCAAGAAACTTGTCCTCATGAAAATGGGGATCGGTAAGTTGTTTGGTCGTGGTTATTCTTCCATAAGCATGTATGAAATCAAAGATGTCTGGAGAAGATAAAATTAATACTTGTCCTCGTGAAAACGGGGAAACGATTAGAAAAAATTAATCACTAATCAAGGTTTTGACCCCTTTCAATGTTCCTAAATTTTGAGGTGAACACCCATGCTTGAGCCGGTAGTATATTGTTCTTGCGGGAATCTAAAAGAATATGGAGGCAATTGGCAAATAACATCTCGTTCTTTTAAGGCGGCATTTATGCCGCTTAAAGAGCGCGAGTCTATTATTTCAAAAGAAAAATGTCCCATCTGTAAATGTATCGACGCGGGAGAAGTTCTAATATCTCTTAAAAATCTTTAAAAGATTTGAAGGGGCTTACTATCGCATCCCCGTTTGCACAAGGACAAGTCTTATCGCGAGGAAATGAGCGAAGGAATATTTTTACTGATAATGATAATCGTATTTCGTTTCTGGAGATTTTGGGAAAAATGTCGGAAAGGTTTGAGGTTGAAGTTTATGCCTATGTGCTCATGAATACTAAATCGTGATTTATTAATCTATCTTTTATGATGAAATTAATAAACGATTAGAAAAAATTAAATTACTAATCAAGGTGTGATCCTTCTTACTTTATCTTTGACCCTTCTTTATCTTTCCTTCTTTATCTTTATTGACTAATTGAGAGAAGAACCTAAAAGAGATGAAATAATAAAGGCGGGTTATACTCCCCAAACGAATTTGCTATATATCGCTCAAATGATCTTCCATTTTTTTATGTGCTAAAGAGGCAAGGATTTTCCTGGGGATGATTCTGGAAACATTGATCATTACAGTATTCAAAAACCCATGTATCGATACGTGCTTTCCTCTCATCATCGCCTTGTAACCATGCAATGCGACTTCTCTTGCTGTTGACATTTTTAACTTAAGAGGAATCTTTTTGCTGTTTCCATGAGCCGAATCATGGAATCCGGTTGCGGTAGGACCGGGACATAAAGCGGTGACGGTTACACCTGTCCCCTTAAGCTCACGTGCAATAGCCTCGGTAAAAGACAGCACATAGGCCTTTGAAGCGGCATAAACCGATTGCAGCGGAACTGCCTGAAAAGCGCCAATCGAAGCGACATTAAGTATCTTTCCCTGCCCGCGCTCTATCATCCCCTTCAAAAAAAGCTTTGTAAAATGGGTGAGCGCTGTAATATTCACTTTCAGTATATCAACTTCGTGTCGCCAGTCTGTTTCAGAAAACCTTCCAAAAGCCCCAATTCCAGCATTATTTATCAGGATATCAATGTCGACTTTATCTGCCATAAGCGTATGGTATATCTTATAAGGCGTATTATCCTTGCTTAAATCCTCAATAAATAAAATGACGTCAATATTGTGCTCTGTTTCCAGGGAATCCCTTAATATCTCGCACTTTTCGCGGTCTTTGTCCACCAGCACCAGATTATACCTGTCTTTTGCTAGTATTTTTGCAAATTCTTTGCCGATACCGCTTGAGACTCCTGTAACCAATGCAGTCTTTCTTATTTCCATCTTTATTTTCCTGAACTGAATGCTCTTTTCCTGTTTCCTGGTATTACATTGTCACAGACAATACACCCTAAGAACCTGTTGGGCCTGATAGCATGTCAATCATGGAAAGTTTTGATTTTTTCTTTTTGTTCTTTCATCCTCTTGCTCTCCAGATATATTTCCGTCACATTGTAATATTTCCATTTCCAACTTCAATACATTTCTCAAATCTTTTCCCGGAATTGGAATGGGGTCAAATGGGAATGGTGGAATGGGGAGGGCTGTGGTCATTTTTTATGCGTTACGGATAAATCCAGGTTTATCTTATCTTTAATTGTTTTCAGGTCTTCTACAGTGTCTACATCGGTCTCCGGATCAAGCAGTGCTACAGATAAATTGTTTGCCTTCGCCCGCTGCAGAGTCTGTTCAAACACCTGACTTGAACTCCAGGTAATTTGCCTAAACAAGTCTGGTTGGAAGGTATTAGTGCCAATCAGCACGTATCCTCCGTCGGTGGATGGAACAATTGCAACGTCAAACTGCTTTAGCTGCCCGATCGCATGCTGTATCTTTTCTGCAGTCAAGCCGGGACAGTCCGTGCCGACAGCCAATACAGTTCGGAATCCCATTTCAAATGCCTTGCAAAAGCCGTACTCCAACCGTTGCCCAAGCGTCCCATCAGGTTGAAGCCATATATCGTATGCGTCCTTAAGCCAGTTGGAGATTTTCTGTTTGTCCGCTCCATCTGCATATACAATCACATTTGCAACACCTTGTTCTTGCAGTTTGAGAAGTTCACGATGGGTCTTTTGTGCCATATAATCGTAAATCCGGCACGCATCCTCATGTCCCAGTTTTGCGGCTAATCGCGTCTTGACACTGCCGGGTTGAGGATATTTTGCAAATTCCAGTATTAATTTTGCTTTTGTATTGATGGACATGGAAATGTTCCGTATGAACAGAATACACAACAATGCCCCTTTTTGGGTTTTAATGCCGATTTACAATTTTCACATTCATAAAAATATCGGCAGACATCTACAGGCATTATTTCCTCTTTTCGATGCCCACAGTTAGGGCAAGTAATTATAGATTTTAAAATAATCTCTTTCTCCATTGACATTACAGATTCTCTAAGATTAACAGCATTTTGGCCCGCATGATATTTTCACATCCATGTTTTGCACATCGGATACTGTAAACATCCCTTTATATGGTGGATTGGAAAGTTTCCATGCCGTATCAGCACAGACCTCCACAGAAATTCCTGCTGGGTATGTATGCCCGTCATCATCTGAAACACTGCTGAATGGTCCCCTATAAGTTGCATATTGTCCTTTATACAAACACTCCTTTGATTTTTTATATTTATACCCCCTCACAGTTATAGAGTAAAACTTAAAACCTTCCGCCTCCTTATAGAGATAACGATTCACTATTTCCAGTCCATAGAAACCTGTATTTCTTGTTATATTAAAAAACTCTGCCTCTGTAATTGCCCCTGATATACATTCACTCCACAATTTTTTATTTTGCTGCATAGGTAGAGGAACCTCCTTCTCAGAGACGATGTCGGATATCACAAATCTCCCGCCAGTCCTCAACACCCTGAATATCTCCTGAAAAATCTTTTCTTTTTGTGCTGATAAATTGATAACACAATTGGACGTCACTAAATCAACACATTCGCCTGTTAGCGGTATTTCTTCCAAAAACCCTTTAAGAAACCGCACGTTATCAAAACCAAGATTCTTTGCAACAATCTCTCTTGAGGCATTGGCATTGTTCAGCATTTCATCGGTCATGTCAACCCCGATAACTTGTCCCTGTTCACCGGCCATTTTTGCCGCAATAAAACAGTCTATCCCTCCGCCGGAGCCTAAATCCAGCACACTTTCTCCGGGTGCTATACTGGCAAGTGTTACGGGACTGCCGCATCCATAAGAAATATCCAAAATATTTTGTGGAATATGCGATACATCAGCCGGATTATAACTGGACGGACAACACAACTCCTTCTGCGGCTGTATAGCGGCAGTGGCGTAAAATTCATTCACTGATTTTCTTGTGGTGTCATTTACCACAAATGTCGGTTCTTCATTTTTACATGTTAATCCAGAAGTCCTGCAGGTATAACAGGCAGATGATTCCATTATATACGGCACCATGGATTCTTTCAAAGTCCAGCCCATCCATGCCTTTGAGTCGGTAATAAGTATAGGACAAACAAAGACACCTTTGCTCGTTACAATGCGGCTGGTAGCGCATTGAAGGTTATCTATCGGATAGTTATCAAAGCACTTTTCAGTAACCCGTTCACTTTCCTGGTAAGGTCTGATTAATTCGGCACACCTTCCCAGTAAGACTAAAGGAAGTTTCTTGAGTCTTAACTGTGGCATATTTAAAGCATGTGCTAGTGATGCAAAACCATTATCCATTTCTTTGGTAAGCCTTCCATATTTCGACCAGTCTGCGATGGTAATAATAGGACTAAAACCTGCATGTACCAG
>MHXP01000049.1 GCA_001824485.1 Planctomycetes bacterium GWA2_39_15
CCTCTGGGCGATTCAACATAGCTCAATGCCTGTTTATAAGGCGGGAGTTCCTTCGTAGAGGTTTTTAAAGAGCCTTCGGGCATTTTATGAAAGCACTGCTCAATGATAGAAATGGATTGATAAACCTCGTCAATTCTTACCTTGATCCTTGCCCACACATCACCTTCATCATAATAGACAGGAATATCAAAATCAACTTCACTGTAAGCAGCATAGGGGTGATTAATTCTGGTGTCTCTGCAAATTCCCGAGGCCCTTGCAGGCACACCAACGACACCAAGTCCTCTCGCATGCTCTAAAGAAAGTCTTCCGGTAGTCTCGACCCGGTCTAAGAAAGAGGACGATTTAGACATAATTTCGGTGAGTTCTTTAAAGTCCGTTTTCACACGATTCAGCAGACCTAAAATATGCCTTTTCAAGTCGTTATTAATATCGAAACGTACACCGCCGATAGTGATCATACCTCTTAAATAACGATTACCGCAAATAGTTTCATTGAGCTGCTGTAAATACTCGCGAATCCTGAAGCCATGTGAGCCGCACATCAAAAAGGAAGCGCCGACACAAACATTGCCAACATCGCCTATATGGTTGTAGAGTCTTTCTAATTCAAGAATAATAGTTCTTATAAATTTTGCACGCGGTGGTATTTCAATATCCGCCACCTTCTCAATAGCCTGGCAATAACCGGTTGCATGTGAAGCAGCACAAACACCGCAGATACGCTCGGCAAGAAATAACGCCTTGGTATACGGCATAGCTTCAAATAATTTTTCTGTGCCCTTGTGCGTAAAAAATAATTTTGCGTCCAAATAGAGAATGGTATCTCCTACAGCGCTGAATCTGAAGTGGCCTGGTTCTATGATACCTGCATGTATCGGACCTACCGGTATTTCAAAAACACCTTCGCCATTTACCCGCGCAAAAGGTAGTTTAGATTCGAGATGCGGCAGCCTTGTATTCGTATGAAAATCTTTCCTGAGCGGATATGTATTCTCAGGCATATTGCCGTGTAGTACCAGTGTGTATGGGTCCGGATGTCCCACGGGTTCAAGTCCAAACATGTCCTTTATTTCACGTTCATACCAGTGAGCGGCCGGAATATAAGGAGTGATTGATGGAAAGTTCGGGGATTGTTCACTTATGGGAACATACACGATAAAAAATAAATCTTTATCCGGTAAAGAAAAGACATAATAAATGGTAAAGTTTTTATTGAGACTTCTTTCATCATTACAAACCATAGATGAAAGAGGCGCCTGGAATGTTTTATGGATATAGGTGCAGATATCCTCAAGATTATCCGTATTTGTGGAGATGTAGATCTCATTTTCCAATGAACCTTTAGCGACTGTAACATTCGCTTTGAAACGATTCATTATATTGTTGAGATAGGGTTGTCTATCGATACTCATTACGCATTCCTTACGATATCGTATATATTCCGAAGTACTTCACGGAGCAAAGGCGGCACATAAAAGCTGATTATCAAAACAAAGAATAAAAGGAAAAGCATAGCTGCAATAGTAAATTTACTCGTTTCACCCTTTGGGACATCCCCGGTAGGTGTGCCAAAGATCATCCTGTACATGTTATAGATAAATCCTACAAAAATAAGGGTAATACATACGATAAGTATGCAAGTGAACACGATAGTGAATAGATTCCCGCTATGGAAACCATCTGCAAGAACCAGAAATTCACTAACAAATATATTAAATGGAGGGGTACCAGTAATGGCAAATACACCAATAGCCAAAATAGTACCCGTAACAGGAAGCGTCTTAATGACACCCTTTATATTTTCCATTTCCGTAGTTTTATATTTTAAGAATAGGTTCCCAGCGCAGAAAAACAGGAGAGATTTTGTTACGGCATGGTTAAATGTATGGAGCTCTGCGCCGTAAACACTGTACATGCCTCCAAAACCTATTCCAAGCGCAATAAACCCGATATGCTCCACACTGCTAAAGGCCAAAAGCCGCTTATAATCTTTTTGTACAAGAATAAACGGTATTGAAACAATAACAGAGACAAGCCCAAAAATCATCAGAAGAGTGCATGAGTAATCGCTTCCAACGCACTTAGATGTAAGAATGTGATAGCGGATGATGCCGTACATAGAACAATTAATTAAGACGCCCGAAAACAAGGCGCTTATAGGTGAGGGCGCCTGGCTATGTGCATCAGGAAGCCATGTATGCATGGGAGCCAAACCTGCCTTTGTTCCGTATCCCACCAGAATAAAAAGAAAGGCAAGTTTCATCAAATGAGGTTCAAATTTATCAGCCACAGTTCGTAAGTCTGACCAATTCAATGCATATCCAATTTCACCAAGAACGCCTTTCGCGGAATGGTAGGTTAATATAACGCCAAACAGAGCCAACGTAATACCTACGGTACAAAGTATTATGTATTTCCACGCCGCCTCCTGATGCTGTTTTTTGTTATAAAAACCTACTAAAAACGTAGTTGCTAATGTAGTGCCCTCAATAGCAACCCACATAACACCCAGGTTGTTTATCACACAGACCAACAGCATAGTGAAAATAAACATATGCATAAGGAAATAATACCATTGCAGCTTCTTTTCAGATATTCGGCAATCATGGAGTTCGACCTCCATATACCCGGCGGAATAAAGCGCCGCTGCAAATGCTACAATGGTAACAATCTGGGTAGTGAGAATAGTTAACGCATCTACATAAAAGAAATAATTAAATCCCTGAAGTGTCTTATAGGTGTAAATATTGTAGTTGAGATATATGTTATAGACTAAGGCTATAAAACTACCAGCGATACTTATGTACTTTGAAATGCCATGTTTTTTTGTAAAAACACACGCTATGGCAGTTATTACTGGTACAATCAAAAGCAGTAATATTATCATCTATTCCCTGAGCTCCCTTAATGAGTCCGTATCAATGGTATCGAATGATTCCTTGATTCTATATACATAAATTCCCATAATAATTACGCTCACCAGAATATCAAAAAATAACCCTAACTCTACGATGAGCGGCATGCCATACGATGTAGACAGTGCGGCGAAAAACATACCGTCTTCCATAGTAATAAGTCCTAGTATATGTGTAATAGCCTGCTTCCTGCTTATCATTACAAAGAATCCCAAAAGGGTTATAGATAGCGCAATAGGTAAGCAATGCCGCATAAAGGTGTTTTCAAACTGGATAATATTTTGTGTTGAATAATATGCAATAAGAATAATTCCGCAAGCAAGGATAAGAGACAACGTATAATTAATATAAGACTCCACCTCTTTTTTGATGTTAATCTTTTTAACAATATAAAACAAAAAACCTGGAATAACGATAACTTTGAGCGCCAAAGAAATACCTGTAGTAATATAAATATGGTGGATACCGGAAAAATAGGCAATCAAACCACTCGCAAGTGTTAACATAAAGGAACGACAGGCATAAGCCCATATACACGTCCTCAATCTGCTGGTACCGATGAGAATAATTGTGGTAATGAGCATTAACACTGCCAGGATATCAATTGTTCTTGAATTTACAATAATCTGTTGTGTCATTTCACATTACCTTACCACATACAGGGATATAATAGCTAAAACAGATAAAATGAATGCAGTGCCTAACAAATTTGGTATACGGAATAACCGGAGCTTTGCAAAAGACATTTCTACGATAACGATCAAAAATGCAAAGAAACCAATTTTAACAACATAAAGGGCAAATGCGATTATTAAACCGGGAAAGGTAAGCCCGCCAGCGATACCCCAGGGGAAAAATATATTAACTAATATTGTCAGTAACAAAAGCAATTTCATGGAAGATGCCCATTCTACCAGAGCCAAATATCTACCGGAAAACTCAAGCATCATACCTTCGTGAATCATAGTCAGTTCCAGGTGGGTAAACGGATTATCAACGGGAATTCTGCCTGCTTCAGCAATGAGCACTATGGCAAAAGCAAGAAATGCCAAAAAGAGCGAAGGATTCAACAGAAGAACGCTATTGTTAAGCAGAAGATTTGTTATATTGCTTAAATTGGTTGAATTAACCGTTAAGGCGACAGTAAAAATTGAGAGTATCATGGCGGGTTCTGCCATAGAAGACACCATCATCTCCCTGCTTCCACCCATACCGCCGAATGCGCTGCCTGTGTCTAGCGAAGTCAAAACAAGAAAAAACCTCGCCAGGGCAAATAAATATATAATAAGTATAATATCACCGGTAAAATTCAAGGGGACTTGCGATGATAAAACAGGCACGAGCAATGAGATTATTAAAATTGAGATGAATGTTACGTATGGCGTTGCCCTGAAAATCCAGGAAGACGTTTCTGAAACAACGGCATCTTTACGGAGCAATTTTATAAGATTGTAATAAGGCTGAAATATGCTTGCGCCTCTTCGGCATTGCAACCGCGCCTCAATCTTGTTAATAAACCCCTTAACGAGAGGTGAAAATCCCACGATGACAAGGATTTGAAGAATAGGAAGAATAATTTTTGCAGTCAAGACAATTTCCTTATTATTGTATTATTTCCCAACAAATATAATCAGTATTATCAATGTTATAAAAATATAGGTAAGATAAATATGAATACTGCCTGTATGTACCCACCTTACCCTGTTAGATATACTTAAAACAGCCCGAGAAACGGGACTATAAAAATACTTCTCAAAGATTGGTGTCACCTCGTCAACATAGGTAATAGACTTGACAAAGAAATTAGGGACAGAATATTCCGTGCGAACTTCACGCTGAGGTCTGTATAAATTACTAAAAATAGTTTTAAATGGCCTCGTAAAGGCTGTCGCTGTATATTCTAGTCTTGGTTCAGGAGATATTCCACACGTCCATGTCTCATAAATTTTCTTAACAAAGCGGGGTTTTATTGAAGTTAAAACTCCAAAGGTAACGGCGAAAAGGATCAATCCCAAAACGGTAGCGCTTGTTGGTGATAAGTCCGTAAAATTCGTCTGAACCGACTTGGTATGCAACCAATCATAAGAAGTAATAGCCGGCAAAATATTCGTATTCAAAAGATGTGTATTTACAGAATTTATTACCATCATAACCTTTACAGGGAAAATACCTAAAAACACACACAGTGAAGCCAAAAGCCCCATGCTGACCAGCATAATTACCGGCACTTCCTTCGCTTTTTTCGCGTGATCGGAACGTGGCAATGCAAGAAATGAAATTCCAAAAGCCTTAACAAAGCATGTAGCAACGAGTGCGCCAGTCAAGGCAACAACGGCGCCGCAAATAATCGTTATTATCTTGATGATTACTGATGGAATATGAAACCCATTGAGTATTGATTGGAATATAAGCCATTCACTAAGAAAACCGTTTAAGGGAGGAATTGCCGAAATAGCTAAGGCGCCTACAAGGAATAGCGGCGCGGTAACCCGTAAACGTTTTATTAATCCGCCCAATTCCTCGATATTTTTTGTATGTGTTGCGTAATAAATATTTCCGGCACAACCAAAGAGTAGACTTTTAAACACCGCATGATTAACCAGGTGATACAAACCTGCCATCAGTGCCAGGGAGGATAATGCCATCAAATTATAGGATTTAAAGATCATTGATAGCCCGATACCAATAATGATGATGCCATTATTTTCTATACTACTGTATGCAAGCAAGGTCTTTATATCCCTTTCCGTAAGGGCATAAAGTATCCCCAGCAGAGCGGAAGAGGCGCCAATGATAAGAACTACGACTCCCCACCACGGTGGACAAGGTGTTAAAAATTCGAAATAAAACCGTATGAAACCATAGATGGCCGTTTTAATCATAACGCCGGACATAACCATTGAAACGTTACTTGGCGCCGCCGGATGCGCCATCGGAAGCCACAGATGCAAGGGGAAAATTCCTGCCTTAATACCAAAACCTATGATTACCAAAAAGAACACAACATTTTTATATATCAGCGGCATGTGACTACCGACCTTCCTAAAATCATCAAAGCCGAAGTCCCACGTCCCTGTGAAAGCAAACATTATAAAAAAGGCGACGGAAAGAAACACGGCACCGATATGCGCCATGATTATATACATAAAACCTGCCTTCATGTTGGCAGGATTTTCATGCTCGTATATTACCAGAAAGAACGACACGACCGTCATCAATTCCCATACAATCATAAATACTACTGCATTATTAGCCGTAACGACGAGAAGCATGGACGCAAGGAAGATATTGTATGTAAATCCCAAAAATCGGGTATCGCGTTTGTTAACATATAACCGCGTATAACCGATTGAGTATATGGCAGCGACAAAACCGATGACAGATATGGCGAGGATAAAATACGCAGAAACAGGATCTAACAGGAAATTGTATTTAATAATGGCATGATAGATAGTGAAATCAAGACGTATCGTTGAACCAGCGGAAAGCGCAACCACGGCTGTTGCAATACTAAAACACGACGCAATTGCCGCAAGAATGAGAGCAATGTAATTGCCAACCCGCTGCCATCCATAAAAACACAAGGCAAACAACGAACCTGCTAAATACAGGATTATCGAAATAATAAATAAATGTGATATATGTTCGGCCATCGTTTGTGGATTGTCCAGGCGTGCAAAAAATAAAATTTACATGTATAAGAAAAGCCTCGTTTCGCAAAAATAAAGCGGTACTGTTTTCTTTGAGAAGATTGAAACCAAAACTATATAAGCGGGATACAATATCAAAAAAAAGGCAAAATGCAAGTATTTTTTAAAATATTTTGTAGTAAGAAGTTAGAAACAAGCAAAATTTATAAATAATAAATATTTCAGTGCTGGTAAAACGGTTTGTAACCAGTCTAAAAACAAAACGTTGTGGCAGGGGAAATGCAAAAATTTTATTTTAGGTAAAGTCTCGGGAGAGGGGAAAATTTGTACTGCATTTTATGGGAAGTATGATCGTGAGAAGTCTTTGGTCATAACATGGGCATTACTGCCATCACGATAATAATTGTGCAAAACGGCAGGAGACTTCAAATATCCGCAGTGTTTGTAAAAGAGTTGGGCATCGGTGTTATTGGTATTAACTTCTAATTTGACCTTCTTGATGCCGCGTGAAGAAAATTCTTCCTCCAGTATTTTCACAAGCTGAGAAGCGATCCCAATTTTCCTGTATTGTCCAAGAACACACAGAGAAAATATCCTGCCCACGGATGTGCTATTTTCCTTTTTTGTAGTACCGATGATATTGCCAATAATTTTCCCCGTTGGCTCTGCCGCCTTAAAAACAGCGGATTTGGTGTTGATTAATAAATTTTTTATAAGGCGACGACTAAATGCCTCTGCCTGGAAACAATCCTTTTCCAGTTGCTCAAGAGCAAACAGATCCAGGAGGGTTGCCTTGCAATAATTCACCAAAAGATTATTTT
>MHXP01000050.1 GCA_001824485.1 Planctomycetes bacterium GWA2_39_15
GTAATAATATCAGGCGTATAATATTCCCAATTACCAGTATCAGCATTTTTGTATATGCCATAACCGTCCTTTGTCTCAACCCAGTTATGCCATTCATCGCCGCGCTTTCTTGCCTCAAAGGCATAGCCAGACGGCTGTTTTAATTCAAATAGACCGGGATATGCAGGAACAGCGTAGGATTTTAATGGAAAGATAATAATGGAGAACGCAAACAGTAATGTGAAAAACAGTATTGATTTGAAAATAATCTTCTTGTGCATTTCCAATTACCTCCACTAGAAAAAAACACAGGAAATAAATTAGAAAATTGCTAACTAAATTTACGTTTATAAAAAGATATTCAAACCGCTTACTTACCGGCTTGCTGAAACCAGATACCTGTTTTATTACGCCAACCTCAGAAGGATTGCCGCACAGAATCGTTATTGATATAGCAAATCCATTCATTTCTGTCTAGCTTTTACAGACAGGAATAAAGGCGTGGGGGCTTATATAATTACAAGTCAATAAATAAAAAAAACCCTGACTTACGTCGTGAAGGCATACGGCAGGGGTATGCGCCAAAAAAATCAAATCTGGCATTACTCTTTTATCTTCTTTTCCCTATTTTGCTGATAAGCATCCTGGACTGCAATGTACGGGTCAACGGCTGATTTTATTATGCTCTCATACGTATCCCCGCCATCTACAGAAACGTCGTTAAAAGTGTTGTAACCACTGGCCCCTCCAGGTACTAATGGATTAATAAAAAAGGCTAGAATGGACAGCGGATCCATAGCAATATCTCCTATGTATCCTAAAGTATCACGTGCGTTGGATGGTCCTAAGAATGGCCACTCAATATAAAAGCCAGGACCCATGTTGGCTTTGGCTAAAGTCTGACCAAAGTCTTCATTCTGTCTATCAAGATGAAATTGTGATTTTGCCGGATCGAAAAGCCCACCCACCCCAATTGTACTGTTAACAATAAAACGAGCCAATTCTGTAGCGGCGCCATTTATTTTACCCTGAAAGAGACAGTTTAAAAAACGCCCAGGCATTCTAATATTTGAAAAGAAATTTCTTACACTTAAACGTGCCTTTTCTGGCACAACTTTATTGTATCCTTTATACACTGGTTTAATTAAATAATAATAAGCTTTGTCATTAAAGACAAAGACGCCGCGATTATAAGACTGAAATGGGTCTCTAACGGAAGGAGTTTCTACCTCCAGATTGTTATTTCCCAATTCTTTATCTTCATTTACTGCATACGCGGTAACATCGCTCTTGCTTTCGCTTTCACTTGCCTTTTTAGCAGCCTGTTCCACAGGAGTGGGATCATTTGACTCTACATGGGTATCTTTCAGTTCTTTAGCTTCAGTAACTGCAGGCGTGGCAGCAGTACCCTTGCTTTCGCTTGCCGCTTCTCCAGGCTGTTCACCAGTTACAGGGATTTTTAACTCTACATGTGTATCTTTTAATTCTTTATCAACTGCGTACGAAGCAGCGCCTTTACTATCGCCCACCGTTCCACCTGACTTACTTACCGTAGGAGTTGGATCATCAGCCCATACAAAAGACATGTACAAACACACTACCAAAACAAAAAAGATCGGCAGAAAAACAGATTTTCTCATTTTTTACTCCTGTTAAATGATTATGTAATTATCATGATTTTTACTGGGTCGCTGTTTCTTCGGTTGTTTTCTCTTGCATCCTTTTCACAAGATTTTCATACGGAGATTTAAGCAATATGTTATTAAATTGGCTGCGGTAATTATTGATCATGCTTACCCCTTCAATAATTACGTCGTAAATCTTCCACTCCCCACTATTATTAAGCATGCTATAATCTACGGCTATTTCTGTACCGTTTTTTGTGATAAACTTTGTTTGTACAACGGCGTAGTCGCTGTCTTGCTTCTCCCTTAGAAGAACGACTTTTTCACCATTATAAGTATCTGTTTTCCCAATGTATGCATCTTTAAGAATATTAGTAAATAATTCCACAAACTCTTTTTTTTCCTCAGGCGAACGTTTCTTCCAGTGCTGACCCAGCGCCCTTTTAGACATCTCTTCAAAATTAAAAACGCATGAAATCTCTTTCCATAACGCTTGCCTGCGTTCCTGTGTCTTTTCCGTTCCGGACAGGGCAGGTTCTTTGAGAACTGTCAGACCTTTATCAACTGTTTCCATAAGCAATTTTCCCGGTTCCATTGCCAATGAAAAACTAGACGTAAATAACAAAACACTTATACCAACACTCATTCCCAGCATCATTTTTCTACATTTCATTTCTTTATTCCTTTACCTTACCAAAAACAAAATTTCCTATTAACTTTTCTAAATCAATCGGCGGTTCTGTATCACGTAATAAACCGCCAGGCGGTATCAATTTATCTGATCCTCCAGGCATAATTTCTACATACTTTTCTCCCATGAGTCCTTTAGTGCGAATAGACGCAATGGCGTCTTCCTGTAGTTCTATACCGTCTCGAATCAGTAAGGTAACGACTGCCTCATAATTATCAAGTTTAATATCTTTAACCTTGCCTACTTCAACTCCCGATATTTCAACTACAGTATCCTTTCTTAGTCCCTTAACGGTACTAAAGACGGCATTTACCGGATAACAGTGGTCACCTATCAGATTAATCTTACCCAGCTTTACAGATATATAACCGAGACAGAGTATACCAAAAAAAACAAAAATACCAACAGCAATTTCAACATCAAATTTCTTCATAGTTTTCGCCACCTTTTATTGGAATACATTTATTCTATCGAAATAGGTCCTTCCAGTTCTCCGTGAATAAACTGGTGAACCACCGGGTCTTTTGATGCCTGTATTTCCTCTGGAGTTCCCATTGCAAGTATCTTCCCGTTAAATAACATAGCAACACGGTCTACCAGAGAAAAAATCTCCGGAATCTCATGTGTGACTATAATCGCGGTATAATTGAGACTCTTCTGACAATCCCTGATTAATTTATGTATCGCTTTACTTATCAACGGGTCAAGACCTGTTGTCGGCTCATCAAAAAGAACTATCTCAGGATTCATAACAAGGCATCGCGCAAGTGCAACTCGCTTTTTCATACCGCCGCTTATCTCGGCCGGGTATTTATTCTCGGCACCGGAGAGACCCACTCTAGCTAGCTCCCTGAATACCGTATCCTGTATTTGTGAGGCTTTCATTTTGGTCTTTTCCCTGATAGGGAATGCAATATTTTCAAATACAGTAAGAGAATCAAAAAGGGCGCCGCCCTGAAATACTATGCCGCATCGTTCTTTTAATCGTTTAAGTGCTTTTCCTCTCAGCTTGCTAATATCCTGGTTGTCTATTAATATCCTGCCACGGTCTGGTTTTACCAGACCGATGATGTGTTTTAGCAACACAGATTTTCCCTTGCCGCTACCTCCGATCAAAGCAAGGGTTTGTCCTTCTTCCACCTTTAAGTTAATGCCTCGAAGCACTTCATAACCATTAAAATTTTTGTATAAATCAACAACCTCAATCATGTTATATCTTCTATTAAGATACTAATAAAGACGTCATAAAATAATCCCATACCAGGATAACAACCGACGAAAGCACCACAGCCTGGGTGGTTGACTTGCTTACACCTTCCGCCCCATATCCTGTATAATAACCTTTGTAGCAACTGATCCATGTTATCAAAACGCCGAAACTCAGCGATTTGTATATTCCTTCCAGTATATCTCGCGCCTCAACAAAATCTTGTATCCCGCCAAAATAAGTTCCACTGGACACACCCATGAGACCTACACCCACAATATATCCACCAAAAACACCAACTGAAACAAACATGGCATTCAAGAGTGGAAGCGATATAACGCCTGCCAGCAGACTGGGCACAATTAAATACTTATATGGGTTTAAAGCCATAGCATCAAGGGCATCAATTTGCTCGGATATTCTCATAATACCAATCTCTGCCGTTAATGCAGAACCTGCACATCCTGTAACCATTAAGGCGGAAATAACAGGCCCTAATTCACGAATCAAAGACAATGCTACTACAGGTCCCAGGCTGGCCTCAGCTCCAAACTTGGCTAAAACGTAATAAATCTGTAATGCCAGCACCATTCCTGTAAACGAACCTGTCAGAATAATAACCGAAGTTGTCTTTACACCAATAAAATTTATTCTCCTGACAACCCTTTGTATCAAGTATGGCGGGAACAACATCCAGAAAAACGCCTCAGTTAAAAAGCACGCCATCCTTCCCAGTTCCCTTACGAATTTATGGACAATTCCTCCAATAAACTTAAATGGAACAAAGAACCATTTCATTAGAAAACGCTTTCTGGTAAATGTTCTGACGTATAACGCTTTATTACAAAATAATAATTGTCACATTTTATATTTTACTATGTTGTAATATCAACTAAAAAACTATTTATTACTGACAAATTCTACGTAATAATAATTGAGAGGAAAAGGGGGCAAAGACGTATAATATCACCTTTTAAAATAAAATTGCTTTTAGAAGACTATTAGTGTTAAATTTTTATTTATAAAATAAAGATATTTAAGAAATAACGTTATTTTTACAGGCAATGAAATGAGTAGAATATTTTATTATTTAATAAGAAATCGGCAGGACTTTTTTGGAGGACTCTCACTCAAGGGCCTTATTTTTACTATTTTGATAGCCCTGGGTTTCGGCTTATCTATTCCTTTTGCCGGCGTCTTTCAATGGGAATTTGGCGAGGTTATAGACATACATAATATCCTGCCTGACTACGCACCTTATTACATATTTGGGATAATAGGGCTTGCGATCATGGTGGCTTGTTTTGTGAAACCTGTTTTAGGTATATTCTTCTTCACTGCGTTTCTTCCGTTCAGGAGTGAAGATTATACAATCATTGATATTAGCGGGGCGGAAATAAGGATAGCAGACTTCTTCATTTTACCCGCCATTGTAGGTTGGGCGCTCAACAGGATATTTGTTGAAAGGAAAGGGCTTAAATTCGAGTCTACGGGAGCAGAAACATCTTTTCTATTCTTTTTCTGGTGGTGTGCGCTTTCTATGGCATGGACTTACTCAAAGTCAGGAACGGTGTCAAAGCTAGTCCAGTTAGTATATAGTATTATCATAGTTTTTATGATTATAGATACCATTAAGACTAAAAAGAGTCTTAATTTTATTTTTGTGGGCTGGTTAATTGGCGGTATTCTTTTAAGTGCTGCCGGTATTATGGAAAAATTCTCTGAAGAAGGAAGGGCAGAGTCCGTTAATACGTCACCCCTTGAAACAGGAGAGTACTTAAACTACCCCGTGTTAATTGCTTTCGGGCTTTTTTTTACACTAAAGAGCAAATGGTTAAAAACAATCGTTTTGGGTTCCATACTTATATTTATACTAGGATCGTTAGTATCTGGTTCAAGAGGGCCACTTCTGGGAATGGCGGCTGGCATTTTCTTTTTCTGGATATTTTCAAAAGAAATGAAACGATTTAGTTACTGGGCAATTGGCGCAATAATGTTTGCAACCATTTCTGCTTTTATAATGTTCTTCATAATGAATTTGTCGCAACGGGATATTATTGATAACTTTACCGCACCATTTGAGAGGTTTATTGACCTCTTTGAAACCCAGTACAAACCGGACATTGGGGAGGTTTACAGGATTGCTATATGGCAAGGAATATGGGAGATATTTAAGAGGAATCCCATTTTTGGAATAGGGGTTGGAGCCTTACCGGAGATTTTGCCAGATTACGTTACAAAAGTTTTTCAAGACCCAACTCTTGCTCATAACATATATTTAGAGGTCTTAATCGCTGTTGGTCCGTTTGGGTTTATGCTTTTTTTATGGTTTGTAGCCAACATCATCAAAATAATAAAACCTCTTTTAAGAACTAAGGATTCTACTCTCAGACTTATATCCTTAGGATTAACAGGAGCGTTGATAGCACAAGCGGTTGGAGGTCTGACCTTTGGCCTTTTCTTTGAAAATAGGGTATTATCAACTACTATAGGGATGCTCCTTGCAGTTTCAATAATCACACGAAATACAGAGAAAGCCCTTTATGAATTACCACAAAGAGATGCCGAAAAAGATAAAGCTACTTGCTATTGATCACCATACTGAACTTGGAGGCAGCGAGATAAATCTTATCAATATCTTTAAACACATTGACCCCCAAAACATCGAACTACAGGTGGCTTGTCCACCGTGGGGACCATTCTTTGGCAGACTAAAAGCCGAAGGATTTACTGTAATGCCAATAACTTTGAGGTCATCATTCCTGGCCACGAATATGATAAGAAGTGCCTCGGCATTTCAAATCATTAAGTATATTTCAAAAAGTTTTTTTGAAATAGTCAGATTTCTCTTTAATTTTATAAAAATACTACGAAGCGTTAAACCAGATGTTATCTACCTTAATACCCTTAAAGCGGGGATACTCTGCAGTATCCCGTGTAAATTATTTGGAATACCTTCTGTCCAGCATGTTCAGGATTTATTAGTAAAAGAAGATTTTAACCCTGTTACATTATTTATAACCAAGCTGTTATTTAATATACCTGCAAGAATAATCGCTATATCAAATGCCGTAAAGGAAGCGCTTATTTCTATCGGGGTTAATTCTGAAAAGATTGTCATGATATACAATGGTACCGATATAAGTTCATTTACTCCACCGTCTCATGTAAACCTATTTAAAGCAAAGTATATGAAAATGAGTAATCTTCCATCAGTTGGTGTAGTAGGCAGACTCATGAGATGGAAAGGCCAGGACCTGTTTATAAAGGCTGCAGCAAAAGTGATGAACAAAGCTGGTTTTTATGTAGTAGGAGGACTGTTCTGGGAAGACACAATATATGGCAAGGAATTAAAGAAGTTATCGGAACGACTTGGCTTGAGAGAACGTGTCCATTTTACTGACCATGTAGACAATATAAGAGAAGCAATGCATGCCTTAGATATCGTTGTGAGTACATCTACGAAGCCCGAACCTTTTGGACTTACTATTATTGAAGCTATGGCGGCATCGAAGCCTGTAATAGCGCCTAGATTTGGGGCTGCACCTGAAATAATAGTTCATGGCGAAACAGGTTTGCTTTTCACGCCTGGCGATGCTGATAGCCTGGCTTTGAGTATAGACTATCTCCTGAAGAATCCCCGGAAAGCTATTGAGATGGGTAGGAGAGGAAGGGAAAGGGCGTTGAGGATGTTTAATATTGAAACAACGTATGATAACATAAAGAGAGAAATAATAGCTGCTTTGATCTGATAAAATTCCTTTGGAGTAAAGTTTTCGATGAATGTTCTAGTTTTAAATCCTCCGTATTTTGAAAAATTTTCCCGGGCGCAAAGGAGTCCCGCCGTTACGAAAAGCGGAACCCTCTATTACCCAATATGGTTAGCGTATGCAACTGGCGTACTCGAAGATGCCGGCTTTAATGTAAAGCTAATAGATGCCCCGGCTGAAGGACTTTCATTAAAAGAGGTATTAAACATATCCACTTCATTCAATCCCAAGTTAATTATTGCTGATACCAGCACCCCAAGCATATTCAATGATTTACACGTTGCAGAAGATATTAAAAAGGTATTGCCTGACTCATTTATAACCCTCGTTGGAACACACGTATCGGCACTGCCAGACGAAGTCTTTAAACTCAATAGTAATTTTGATGCAATAGCCAGACACGAATATGACTACACAATACTTGAATTAGCCAACGCAATTAACAAAAAATCTTCTATTGAACAAATTGCTGGTTTAACTTACAGGAAAGGAAAAGAGGTAATTCACAATCCAAGCAGACCGTTTATAAAAGAAATGAATAAACTCCCCTTTATTAGTAAAGTAATCAAGAAACACCTTAACACCAGGAACTACTTCAATCCCAATTCCTTTTACCCTATGATAACATTAATCACTGGGCGCGGATGTCCAAATAAATGTTCGTTCTGTGTAATCCCACAAACCCTTCAGGGACGAGGATACAGGCAAAGAAGTCCTGAAAGTGTAGTCGAAGAATTTGCATACATTAAAGAGAATTTTCCAGAAGTAAGAGGTATATTTATAGAGGATGATACATTTACTGTAAACAAGAAGCGGTGCAGGGATATCTCAGAGCTTATCCTTAAAAGAGGTATCAAAATACGCTGGACGGCAAACGCAAGGGCAGATGTTGATTATGAAACATTGAGATTAATGGGAAAGGCTGGTTGCCGGTCATTATGTGTTGGTTTTGAGAGTGGTAATCAGGATATCCTAAATAATATGTATAAAGGAATGAAACTAGAATCAATGTACAAGTTTATGGAAGATGCCAGGAAAGCGAAAGTCCTTGTGCATGGTTGTTTCATGGTAGGAAATCCAGGTGAAACTAAGGAATCATTATTAAAGACTCTTGACCTTGCCATATATCTCAATCCAGACACCGCCCAGTTTTACCCTATCATGGTATATCCAGGAACTGAAGCATATGAATGGGCTAAAGAGAAAGGGTTTCTGAAAACCGAGGATTATTCAAAGTGGTTAACTGAGGAGGGACTCCACAATTCTGTCGTTGGCACAGAGGAACTTTCTCCTGAGGAACTCGTTAAATTTTGCGACTTCGCAAGAAAAAAGTTTTATCTGCGTCCCAGATATATATTTTCCAAGTTATATCAAATAGTAAGAACTCCTGCCGAAATGGTAAGGAAATTCAAGGCATTCAGGACATTTATTAAATATCTGATAAAAGGAAGTTCTCCGCACAATGAGGCTACTAAGAAATGTTAGTGTCAGTAATCATCCCTGCATACAATGAGGAGAGCACAATAGAATCATGTCTAAAATCTCTGCTAAATCAGACAATAGAAAAAGATACTTATGAGCTAATAGTGGTTGACGATGGTTCAACCGATTCGACTCCAGAGATTATAAAAAGATATCCTGTTAAGCTTTTCAGGCAGGAAAATTCAGGTCCGGCTACCGCTAGAAATCTTGGGGCTAAAAATTCATCAGGAGAAATAATACTCTTCACGGACGCTGATTGTATTGCAGATCCCAACTGGATAGAAGAGATGATTTCACCTTTCATAGATGAGGAAGTTATAGCAGTAAAAGGTGCCTATAAAAGAGGAAAAGGAAACCTAATCATGCGTTTTGTGCAGATTGAGTTTGAGGAACGATACGAGATACTTTCAAAGTTGAATTCCATAGATATGATTGATACATACTCTGCTGCCTTTCGGCGAAATATCTTTATGGAATACGGAGGCTTTGATACAAATTTTACTAAGGCTAATAATGAGGATACTGAACTTTCATACAGACTTTCTAAGAAGGAATATCGAATGGTTTTTAATCCAAAGGCAAAGGTTTATCACACTGGACACCCCAACACTATTTTTAAATACTTTAAACTTAAATTACGGAGAGGTTTCTGGAGAGTGATTGTATATAAAAGATTTCCGGACAAAATTTTAACCGACACCTACACCCCAAAAACCCTGAAATTCCAGGTATTAATTTCACTTTTACTGTTAGGTACTTCAGTTTTAGGCTCTCTTCATTCTTTATTTTTTTATGCCTTTCTATCATTTCTTTTTTTATTCTTGATTTCATCCATTCCTTTTATTAGATTCTCACTCAGAAAAGATACCAGCATTGCTTTACTTGCACCATTTTTCCTTATGATTAGAGCCACCGCTATAGGACTTGGCAGTGTCTATGGCTTTGTTTCGAATCCTTTTACATCTATTGGAACTAGAAATACTAAAAACAGAGGACAATAAAATGAAGAAACAATGTATTATTTTTGTTACAGTTTTGTGCGGTTTTTTCCTATTATTGGCAACTCCCATGATTTGTATCTCTGCTGAAAATAAAACACATGTTGGCAGTCACATAATTAAACAAAATCCAGGAGAGTTTGAGAAGGAACTGAAGGTCATGGAAGATATAGGCATGGATATTGTGCGGGTCTCGCTTTTCTGGCAGGTTGCAGAGCCTAAAAAAGGCAGCTACCAGTGGGATGGTTACGACGAGATGGTCAACCTTGCCAAAAAACATAATATAGAGATACTGTTTACCATTAAGGCAATCTCGCCATGGGGAAGCAGTAATCCATCAGATCTTGGGAAAAGAGGCTATCATTTTAGTTCTCCTCCCAAAAATATGGAAGACTATGAAAATTTTATCACAAATCTTATTTCGCATTATAAAGGCAAGATAAACTACATACAGATTGAAAACGAACCAAACGCCAAGGCATTCTGGAACGGAACTATTCAGGAATACATAACACTTCTGCAAGCAGCATACAAGGCGGCAAAGAAGGCGAATTCTGATATAAAGGTGCTTTCAGCAGGACTTGCATGCGGGGCATCCAGACCGAAAGCGATTACATACGGAATAGATGACTACCTGGATATGGCAAGACAGGTTATAAAGAGTCATTCATTCGATATATTTGATATCCACAACTACTTTCCTATAGATACCGAAGGTACCCCGTATCCTATTACCTTTGCTAATTTAATTGATAGAATCAATAAAATATTGAAGGAAGAAAATGCCAATGTTCCCATTTGGTTAAGCGAGATGGGCATTCCTGGTAAAACTTTCAAATTCCCTAAAGGAATCAAGCCATACCAGTCTGACGAGAAGAGACAGGCAAAAGACCTTACAAGTCTGGCAAAGACATCAAGAGATAAAGGCGTTAAGGCAATATTCTGGTTGAAAATATTCGACAGCGAAGAAGGACTTTTTAGCGATATGGGTTTGCTATATGGAAATGGCAAAAAGAAAAAGGCATATAATACACTTAAGGCTATTATAACAAAGCAATAAATTTGCAATACAATTTTACTTTCAGCCTTTTCATATGTTGCACTTTATAATTGAATTCGATATGTACATTTTCTAAATATAACCAAGATTCTTTAACCTTTCCTCTACCTTCTTTGCCTCTGATTCTGAATATCCTTCATAATCATTTTTTTTCGCCCCAGGCGCAGTTTTTTCTGTCCTTATTTTTCCTTCTTCACAGCACTCACTTTTAAATATATTATTCAAGACTTTACCATCCATATCTTCTGGTATTGGTAGTCCCATCATGTAAAGTATAGTAGGCGACATATCTATTATTTCTGCTCCAGTTATCTCAACGCCTTTTCTTATTCCAGCGCCTGTGGCGATAAAAATACCGTCCATCCTGTGAAAACCGTTCATTTCAAGATTGGTCAAAGGCATTTTCTGGGCATCCATGAATATTTCTTTCTCTTCCTCGCCAAACCTTTGCCTGCTGTGATATGCGTAATCAACCCACCTGACTATGAGGTCAGGCGCTCTGTCTGTGAAATCTCCCCGATATAGTTCTTCCTTTTTATAGACCTTCTCTACAACCTTATGACCTTTATTGTCTGTAAGTTTTAAGAGTTCTGCGCAGATGTAGTCCTCTAAAGCATGT
>MHXP01000051.1 GCA_001824485.1 Planctomycetes bacterium GWA2_39_15
TACGGGATACACGGTAACTTTCATCGTCCAAATCTTTGGTTATTTATATTATAGGCAAAGGTATATGATTGTTGATGCTTTTGGATCTTTCGGAAGAAGCTTTACTGATGCTATTATAATTATTTTTAGGGATTAGTATATTTCCTCAGTAATCTAGTGAAAAAGTAAGTGGGAGTTCTGAAAATTTTCGTGAGTAACTTTACTGATGTTTCTTGCAAAAAGTTTAGTAAAATGAAAGAAAAGGTATGTCTAACAATGAAATCGAGATAAATAGAGTCCCCCAAGAGAAACGGATTACCGTTTCGCAAGAAGGGGTAAAAATCCGTAGGGAAGGTAAGCCTCTGAGTTCAGAGAAGCAGTCAATCAAAGCTGACATTATCTTCATTATTGATACCACCGGTAGTATGGATAATGAAATTGAAGGGCTGATGAAAACCTGTCAGGAATTCGCTCAAGCTGTTACTAAAAGAAATATTGACCATAGAATGGGTATCATTGGTTTTGGCGACTTAACTATTTCCCCATCCGATAAGATGACCAGATTTCCATTGACCAAAAATGCTAGCGAGGTTTCCTATGGCTTCGAGAAGATTTTGAATAATTATCGGACATCTGGAGGAGACAATGTTGGTGAATCTTCTATTGATGCCCTCTGGACGGCAGTTGATGGGTTTGAATTTCGCCAAGAGGCTATTAAGGTGTTCCTACTCTTTACCGATGAACCGCCTCTTGAACCAGATACGAAGCAACGCACCATGAATTATACCATTCAAAAATTTAAACAACATCAAATTCTCTGCTTTTGTATAACCAAACCTGACGATCGCTTCAAGAGATTGGCAAACGAAACAGGCGCCAGTTGGTTCGCAATTTCTCACGATGTCAACTTCCTTTCGATTCTCGACCAACTATTTACTAAAGTGGTTGAAAAAGTAGAGGAAATCGCTCTCAAGTTACCGACAAGGTCTACTAAACCAACTATAGAAAACGGTAGGTAAAGGGAGAAATAAGATGGAGCAGTGGGAACAGTATTGGAAAGATTATTATAAAATACTTCAAGTTGATTTCTCCGCTGAGCCAGAAGTTATCGAGGCTGCCTATAAAAAGTTAGCAAAAAAATATCATACCGATCACAACCCGGAAACTGAAGATTTGATGAAAAACCTCAATGAAGCGTCTGAGGTTCTTCGCGATCTTGAAAAAAAAAGGCGGTATGATCAGGAGTGGCATAGAAAGAGTGGTAAACATGCAGATTCCGGAAGAACTTACACACGTTCCCCTCCCAAAAAACCAATACCGTTAGTCGAGCCTACCGATATTAGCTTCAGAGACGTTTCTCCAGGAAAAATACAGAAAGCTTCTTTTGTTATTCGAAATATCGGCGGACCATATAAAAAAATTTGGTTTAGCGACCCCAAATCTTGGGTAAGGATAACAAGCTATACCTCACTCACTACAGATGATGAGTTACCTTTAAAAGTAGAAATTGAGGCTACAAGTAAAGATTGGGGGAGAAGTTATTCAGAATCCATTAGGGTAAGTTAGATGAAGAAGAAACACGGATTATAATAACGCTTAAAACAAGACCAAAACCAGTAACTACCGTCTCACCTGCTATAATAGCATGTGTAGGAATAGTAGCATTATTTATAATAGTATCAATTATTGTAAGTAAGGTAGGACGCAAGAACGACAAAAACTCACAACCAAATGTAAAGCAAATAAAAAACGGTTCGTCCCAACCTATTAAAGGTCGAGAAATTCCTACTGTAAAGGAGATTAATAAAGAGGAAAATGTGCAAGATATTGAAAAATTTACTGCCAATCTAATTTCTAGAGAGAAATGGGATGAGTTAGTAAAGAAGGGTGATGCAGTTGTAGATGCACTTGTAAATAATTTGAAGGATGCAGATTGGAATAAACGAGCAAAGATTGCAGAAGTGTTAGGCAAGATTGGTAGTAAAAAGGCAATTGTCCCGCTGACGGGTCTTCTTAGCGATGATTTTGCGGAAGTTCGCAAAAAAACAATAGTAGCATTAGGAGCAATCGGTGATATTCAATCAGTAGAACCACTTCGGAACGTAGTTGCAAGAGATAGCAATTCTGATGTTAAATCGTCAGCGGAAGATGCACCAAGAAAGCTTTTAAAAGAAACACCGCCACCTTTAGGAAAGCCGTACATTTCAGATTTTGATGAGATTAAACGTGTATTAACTTGTATCAATGAATCCATTCAATCAAGGGATATTGATAAATCTTGCCAATTTTTATCTAAAGAAGACAATAATTTCTACTCAACAGAACGTAAGAAAATGGAAGATTTCATTAATGAAATCCAAATCCTGAACAGTTCTTTTGATAATATTAATATTAGTATGAATGAAGACACGGCTAATGTGCAATACATATGGAATATGGATTTTAAGTCCAAATTGTTAGGTGACAATGTTAAAAATAATAAGTGTATGGTTTCTCTGAAGTTGAAGAAAAATGGCAGTAAATGGGAAATATTTGATATAAAAAAAGATAGTCTTTATTCCGAATATACAGGAGATACCAAATCAAACCTAACGAAACTTAAGCAATCAATTACACCATCATCACACGACACAGTTCCCCCAAAAGTTAGTTCTGTGAGTCCTGTTAACGGTACCACTGATATAATGGTTGATACATTTATTACTATTACCTTTAGTGAGGCGATGGATGCTTCTACTCTAAACACGTCTAATATTAGATTGAGTGGAGGAACAAATGGTACAGTTAGTTATAACCTTATGAACAAAACTGCAACATTTACACCGTCGTCAAATTTGAGCTATTCTACAACGTATACAACCACTGTCACAACAGGTGTCAAGGATGTTAATGGAAACGCTATAAGTGCAAATCACACGTGGAACTTTACTACAATTTCAAAGCCTCCACCAATAACCACACAATCAGTATCTACAACGTATTGTCAGCAATGCAAGGAAGAGGTCGGGCCAGGTCACATCTGTGATTTAACGTTCTTTTGTCATGATTGCAAAAAAGAAGTTGGGGATGGCCACATCTGTGGTGTAACGACTTTTTGTCCAAAGTGTGAAGAAGAAGTTGGCGCAGGTCACATCTGCGACGTAACCTACTTCTGTTACGATTGTGAGAAAGAAGTCGGAGATGACCATATTTGTGGTGTTACTCATTTTTGTCCTACATGTAAGGCAGAAGCTGGTGAAGGACATGTATGTGAAAGGACTTACTTCTGTTTTGATTGCGAAAAAGAAATGCCCAAAGAACACAATCACTGAAAATAATGAAAAAAATAAATATTTTGGAACCGATTTTAACATGAATAATTTGTATAAAGTTACAAATATTGCAATTCTTATAATACTATTTAACCTGTTCCAGACATTTTCATATGCTGAAACGAAGCTTTCCGGGAGAATAACTGAAAGAGAAAATGATACTGTTACGCTTAGTATTGGCTATGATACAGGTGTTAAAATTGGTATGAAATTCTCTGTTTATCGGATAGACAAACAAATCTTACTTCCGTTATCTAACGAGCAGACCCTGATAGGTTCATACGAAATTATCGGACAGATTCAAATCACAAAAGTAAAAAATAATACTTCGATGGGAAAGTTATTACAAGAAGGTGCAGATGGTAAACACCAAATTAAACCAATGTGTTATGTTGAAGAAGCTAATGAGCCGCCGATTCCTAACCAACCACCTATTATCTCTTCAATAATTATTAACCCGGATACTATACAGCCAGGAAAGCAAGTGGAAGTAAAAATAGATGCCTTTGATAAAAATTCAGATTCGCTAATTTATACATGGGAAGCAGATAGAAGTTATTTTCTATCAGACAATACCGTAACACCTGTTAATTATTGGATTGCACCTTTTGAAAAGGGTGAATACTCCATTACCATAAGTGTTAGTGACCAGAGGGGTGGATTTGACCAAATGAAAAGGACTATTACGGTAAGCGATCCTGGTTGGAATGATGATCTTGGAAATTATGTGCCAATACGAACCTTTAAGAATAATTTGTATTCTGGATACGATTCAGATGTGTTAAATGTATTAGATGTAGATTTTGATAGCAAAAACAACATGTATGTCCTTGACCCAAAGGAAAAAGGCATTAGTGTCTTTGATCCAAATGGAAGATATTTAAAGACATTATGTACTGGAAGATTTAATTCGCCCAACGAACTCCTGATAGAAGATGACAAACTCTATATCATTTACGACAACAATAAGTTCGTAGATAGGTATGACTTCATTGGGAATCAAGAAGTTACTTATAACAAGAAGAAAACGAGTGAGTATGAAATGGATGTCCTTAGGAAGCCGATTGCGTGTGCAACTGGCAATGAGGGTGAATTATATATCATAGACGGTATCGGTCCTGATATAGCAATATTTGAAAAGAATGGACGTTTTCGCCTTCGATTTGGGAATGGTGCAATTGAAAGGGGAGAATTAGTCAACCCCGTGTCCATACGGGTTGACAGAGGGGGAAACATATATGTGCTTGATACTGGCAAGGGAGAAATCATTGTCTATAATCCCAGGATGCAATACCAGAGGAGCATTAAATTCAAGACAAAAGAAATCAGTGATATGTATCTGGACAAAAGAAAGGAACAATTTTATTTAGTGAATGGTGCGAGTAATACGGTACTTGTTATTGATACTTCCGGAAAAACTATTCAAGAATTTGGACAATTAAGAGACCCGCTTAAAATCAGCATGGATAGATTCAGCAACATTTATGTGACAAATAAAATAGAAAGTTGTATTTATAAATTTATGCAAAGAGAAGACACATATAAGTACTATGGCAAATTTGGAACCAACCCATTTACAAGGATTACTAATATTGCAGTAAACAAAGATGGATCAATCTTTTTATTAAACGAATCAAGTTCGGAAATTATAAAGGTAAACAGAAATGGTTGGGAATTGACCAGATTTGGCAGTAAAAATGTCGAGGGGAAAACCTTAGAAAAGCCAACTTCAATTGTTGCGGGTGAAGGTGGTAAATATATATACATCTTAGATAGATCCAGAAAAGAGGTGTTGCAGTTTTCTAATGAAGGTGAGTTTCTCAAGATTGTTACAAACCAAAAAGAGGGCAAAGTTGCAGACCCTATCGATATTGCTAGCGATACGGAAGGTAACTTGTATGTTGTAGATATGAAGTCTGATGTTTGCTTTGTTTATAATAAGAACGGGGCGTTCATTGCTCAAATTGGAACTAAGGGAAAGAAAGGCGATTTTGAATACTTGTACAAACCAACCAGGGTGGCAGTAGAACCAGACGGAAAAACCGTCTATGTTTTTGATGACAACTCCAAATTAAGAAAGATAAATGTGTATACCAGAAATGATTCTGATAATTCGTATCCCTTTTTGAGATATGATAAAGCTTCAGATGCCGTATCTTTATTAAAAGTTAACAACTATAATCGTTTAATGGTCGCTTACACTTCCGAATCAAATTCCCAGGGAATTAGTTTTATTGGCAAAAATGGAACATTAGAACGAACATTAACAGGGAAAGATGGTTTTAGTTCAATTAAAGATATTGAAGTAGACGATACTGAGAATATTTATATTTTAAACGCTAACAGTAATGTACAGGTATTTAAGCAGCAAAAACTGCTTCAAGAAAAATGAAACTGCACATTTTTAACATAATAAAATTCATTACGATTGTTACTGTTTTATTCTTCAGCCTGACAAATCAGGGAACACTAGGGTGGGCATTAGGTGTTTTCAAAGGGCATCATGAGATTTCCCACAAGCAGAATTTGGTATTTACTGATTATAAAATCAATGATTATCTATATCGTTTGTTGCATGACGAAGAGAGTGGATACGAATATTTTGAAATACTGCAAAACGAGGGAAAGGTATTTACGAGTGAAATTGGGATGTTTTACGGGATAAATATCGGCAGTAATAATGAAAATATACCTCCGCCTGGTGAGGATATAACTGGCGATGGAATACCCGACCTTGTAGTTGAAGGCTACTCAGGCGGAGCCCATTGTTGTTACGATTACACGATATTTTCTCTGGGAGAACAATTCAAAATAATAGCCCATCTTCAAGGGAATGACTCATCTTTTGAGTTTAAAGATATTGATGGTGATGGTGTATACGAAATAATAGGAAGAGATTGTACATTTGCCTATTGGGAAACCTATTTTGCTGCATCTCCAGCGCCAGAAATTATTTTGCATTATAAAGACAGCAAATACAAACTTGCTTGTGAACTTATGAGGAAATCGCATCCTGAATTAATAGATGAGTTTAATGAAAAACTCGAAAAGGTTATAAGCGAACCTGCATGGACAACAGAAGTACCACCATCTTTATGGGAATATATGTTGGATTTGATTTATACAGGCAATAGCAAAATCGCTTATAATTTTTTCATAGCGCCTGGCAAGGCAATAAAGTAGACAAAAAGAATTTTATAATTAAGTTTAAAAAACAACTTTGTAGGAGTCCATATTGGCATGGAATAAAAAAATGCATAGGAAGGAAGAATGTGGATAAATTTATTATAGAAGGTGCGCTACCGCCATGGACGCACTTGCGGTAGTCTCCAGATTTCGGTTTGCAGATTATCTTTCTGAAGGATTCAGGATTAATTATCAATCATTCATAATAGCAGCCTTTGAATAGCACAATGATACATTTAATCTATTGGTTCAAATAGATAAGTAAGGAAAGAATTATGAATGAACGACCGGAAATGGTATTGTAGAATTTTAAGAGATCAGGAACTAACGTGATAATATTTCGAAAAATTGATAACAAGATATACCTGGCAAAAGACAAATATGCGCCCTCTTACATAATAGAAATGTGCAAAATTGGCCCTAACGTTGTGAAATTGGTAGAACAAGGGAAATGGGACTCCTTGTTTATCATTATGATGATTATGTGCCCGGAACAAGTTAGAGTAGAACTGGAATATTCTGAAAATGTATTTAATGACCTTAAACAACGCAGGCCGGAAATTGTTTCAAAAATTCAGGACATGCTTAATCATAAATGGATTGAGAGTGAGAAGGCGCAACGTGACCTTGGTGGCGCTGCTTTGGTAGATTGGATTCTGAGATACGATAATCCTTAAAGCAATACCTAGGGTCACATCTTAATTATTAAATAACGATAGATATAAAATTAAGACAGATAATAACCTAACCCGAACAAGTCGG
>MHXP01000052.1 GCA_001824485.1 Planctomycetes bacterium GWA2_39_15
TTTCTTTAATCGGTTCAATAGTTCCAATCTCTCCATTGGCATACATAACAGACACCATCGTCGTTGTGGGTTTAATAGCCTTTTTTACGTCGTCTGGATTCACCATTCCGTCTCTATCAACAGGCAAATAAGTAACTTCAAATCCTGATTTTTCTATAGATTTTAAGGAGTTGAGCACCGAAAAATGTTCAATTTGTGAGGTGATAATATGGTTCCCCTTTTTTTTATGTGATGCGAGTATGCCTTTTAAAGCAAAATTATTAGCCTCTGTGCCATTTGATGTAAATATAATTTCATTGGGTTTTGCATTAATAAGAGTTGCCACCTGACCACGTGACGCTTGTATTGCGTCACTCGTAATTCTCCCAAATTGATGCAGATTGGAAGGATTACCAAAACCTTCCTTTAAAAACGGCATCATCGCCTCCACTACTTTAGGATGCAGAGGCGTGCCTGACGCATTGTCCAAATATATTTTTTCCATAGGAAGTATCCCTTTACTTTAAGACACGGACAAACAAGTTTGTCCATGCCACCATTTAATCTTCAATTGTCAATCAAACGAAACATTTAATTATTTTATCTTCTCTAGTTTTGCGTATGCTAACATAAGATGCTTTGTCCCGCCAATATTAAAGCTAATCATGGCGCTCGCCTTTTCCTTATTACCACAAACTTCCAGTATTCTTCCAATACCAAAAACAGGATGTCTTACCACTTCTCCGCTTGAAAAGGATATGGAATCTTTTACCAACATATCGTTTGCCAGGTCAGAAGTACCCGTATCATTTAAATCAAAGTTGAATATTGCCTCAAGAGATGTCTTGTTCTCCGCTATAGTTGAGAACGGGTTTCTTGCACCATAGGTATCATATAAATAATTACGATTTGTTCTATCAATTTCATCCAGAATTTCTTTTGGAATTTCATCCAAAAATCTGGATGGTTCGCATGGATTTGTCTGTCCATTTCGCATTCTTCGCCTTGCATGTGTTAGAAAGAGTTCCTTCATCGCCCGCGTAATGCCTACATAACAGAGCCTTCGTTCCTCTTCAATCTCCTCATCCGAATCCTTAGACTCAGAATGTGGCATTAGCCCTTCCTCCATCCCTGTAATAAAGACAACGGGGAATTCCAACCCCTTTGCTGTATGCAGTGTCATGAGGGTTACAGATTCGACACTATCTTCTAATTCATCCACATCAGAAACCAGAGCTACCTCCTCTAAAAACCCTTGCAAATCAGTTTCGGGATAGGTCAAGTCGAATTCATGGGCGGCATTGATCAGTTCCTCAACGTTAGCGATACGGTCTTCCGATTCCTTTTCCCCTGATTCACGGAGAAACTCTATATACTTCGTTTCTTCAACCACCTGTTTAATAATAGCCTCAACTGGTGATTTTGGCAGTTGTTGTAATTTTAAGATAAGCCCATTAAACCTTTTTATTAATGAGGCGGATTTACTATTGATTTCAGTTATTGCGTCAACCTGTTGCATGGCATTTAAAAAACTCGTATCACGCGCAACAGCCCAATCTTTTAATTTTCTAACTGTAGTATTCCCTATACCGCGTGTGGGGGTATTAATTGACCGCTCCAGCGCCACTTCGTCATTTGGATTAACGCATAACCTGAGATACGACAGAATATCTTTTATTTCTTTCCTTTGATAAAACTCTACCCCACCAACAATCGCGTAAGGAATCCCATTATTTCTCAAAAAGATTTCCAACACACGGGATTGGGCATTTGTACGGTAAAATATAGCAATATCTGAGTATTTAATTCCATTGCCGTTAAGCCCTTTTATTAATCTAACGATTTCGTCTGCTTCTCCATGTTCACTATCACAATAAATCAGCTTGATCTTTTCGCCATTAATATTTTCCGTCCAGAGAGTTTTTTTCTTCCGATACCTGTTCTGCTGAATTACACTGGAAGCCGCATGGAGTATATTTTTTGTGGAGCGATAATTTTGTTCCAACAGCACCACCTTCGCATCAGGATAATCTTTCTCGAAATCCATGATATTTCTAATATCCGCCCCACGCCAGCCATAGATAGACTGGTCTGGATCGCCCGTTACGCAAATATTTTTATATTTATCGGCAAGAAGCCGGGTAATAACATATTGGGCATAATTTGTATCCTGATATTCATCAATAAGAATAAATCTGAATTTATCCCTGTACATTTCCAAAATATCGGGATACGTTTTAAACAGTTCTATAGTTTTAACTAATAAGTCATCAAAATCCAAGGCATTGTTAGCTTTGAGAAGGGCTTGATATTTTGTATAAATCTGGGCGACATTACGCCTGTAGTAGTCCGAAGCATTTAATGAAAATGATTCAGGATCAATAAGCTTATTTTTGGCGTTGCTAACAGAACTAACAATGGCACGAGGCTTCCATTGTGCAGTATCTAGTTGAAGTTCTGCCATAATGGATTTAACCCGGTTCAGTTGATCGGTGGAATCATATATGCTAAAATCCCTTGAATAACCAAGCCTGTCAATGTTGCTTCTAAGAATTCTTGAACACATCTTATGGAATGTAGAAACCCACAACCCTTTATGTGACGAAAACTGTTTCACGCGTTCACCCATCTCATCCGCAGCCTTATTGGTAAAGGTAATGGCAAGGATGTTATAAGGATTTACGCCTTGCGACATCAAATAGCCAATGCGTCGTGTAATCACGCGTGTCTTTCCACTACCGGCGCCCGCAACAATCAGAAGAGGGCCCTCGATGTGTGTAATGGCCTCGCGCTGCTTATCTGTGACATCATGTAATATGGACATTGAATATCTATTTTTTTGCAATAAGGCTTGCAACTGCCTTTTTGTTATTTAAAACAAGTTCCCTATAATAAATAATTTTAAGGTCTCTAAAAAAATTCAAAAGTTCATTGGATTTTAGCAAGTAATCCTTATTTTTAGGACCTTCAAGGCCTCGTTCCCAGTTTTCAATCGTGTATGTTTCATATATAATCATCCCCCCTGGTTTTAGCGCCTGTTTAATTTGCGGAATAAGGTCACGTTGCAAATAATAAAAACATGCTATCACATCGTATGTATTTTCGGGCAATTTGTAAGTCTCTAAATCAGCAACAAAGGCATTTATATTGACACTGTTTTCCTTTGCCAGTTCCTGTGCTTTTTTGATAGCCGTTTCGGAAATATCGCAACCATCCACATCAAATCCATTTTTTGCCAGGAATACAGCGTTGCGCCCTTCACCCATTGCAATATCCAGCGCCTTTCCTCCTGGCAGGATGTCAATATGTTCCCTTAAGAATTCCACAGGTTCTTTGCCAAATATATAAGCCTCCGTTTCATATCTCTTATCCCAAAATAATTTGTCCTGTTCACCTGCATACAATGTAAACAAGTAAGGAGCTATTAAATTATAAATAGAAATTATATACAAAAAAGCGATGGAATAAGGAATATATTTTTTATGATTATACATGTTTTACTACTTCTTTTGATAAACAGCCTTTGAGCCAATGTCTCTTCTATAGTGTACCCCGTCAAACGATAACTTTTGAATTGCCTCATAAACATTCTTTTGCGCATCCCGTAAATCTTTTCCCACAGTCGTAACCCCTAAAACACGTCCACCACTGGTTACAACCTTCCCATTTTTAGTAGAAGTCCCAGCATGAAAAACCTGGACATTATCTATGCCTTTTAGTGTTTCAAGCCCTGAAATGGGTAATCCCTTTTCATATTTATCAGGATAACCCTTAGAAGTCATGACTACACAAATGGATATGCAATCATGCCATTCAATATCCACGTCTTCTAAATTGTCGTTTACAGTTGATAAAAGGAGAGGAACCAAATCACTCTTCATCCTCATAAGAAGTACCTGTGTCTCCGGATCACCGAATCTGGCGTTGAACTCGAGTACCTTTGGACCTGCGCTTGTAATCATTAATCCCGCATAAATAACACCTTTGTAAGGCCTATTCTCCTTCTTCATGGCATGAACAATTGGCACAAGAATATTCTCCTCTATATAATACTGCAGTTCATCTGTAATTAACGGTACTGGTGAATATGCCCCCATACCGCCGGTATTGGGTCCCTTGTCGCCGTCATAAACGGCTTTGTGATCTTGTGCAGATGAAAGTGGAACAATAGTCTTTCCATCCGTAACCGCAAGAATTGAGACTTCTTCTCCCGAAAGAAACTCTTCGACAACGATTTTATCACCTGCCTGTCCAAAGATTTTCTCATTCATTATATCGTCTATGTGTTTGTTAGCATCTTCCAATGTCTTACACACAAACACACCTTTTCCTTTTGCCAGCCCATCAGCCTTAATAACCAAAGGGAATTCACATGACGATAGATGTTTTTTTGCCTGTTTTAAATCATCAAAGGTTTTGAAATCTGCCGTGGGAATGCCGTATTTTCTCATAAGAGTTTTTGCAAATACCTTACTTCCCTCGATGATTGATGCCCGTTTGCTAGGCCCAAAAATTCGTAGTTGTCCATCCCTGAATCTATCAACAATACCAGCTGTCAACGCATCTTCTGGACCGACAACAGTTAAATCTATTTTTTGTTTAAGTGCAAAATTATATAGACCTTCTACATTTTCTGCCTCGATGTCAACGCATTCAGCAACTTCTGCTATCCCTGGATTTCCCGGTGCACAGAATATTTTTTTCACCATAGGCGATTTTACAATCTTCCAAGCGAGGGCGTGTTCTCTACCGCCACTTCCAACAATCAATATTTTCATCTGGTCTTTCACCTTAATTGTTTAGAGATACTATCAATATTGTAATAATTAGCCTTGTCAATCTTCCCTGTCACGTAATATTCACAAATACTAATCGAATTCGACTGACTTAAGTCAGAAGCAAAATACAAAAAGACCTACTATATATTTTTATTCTGACTCCCAAATTCTAGCTTCTGACTTCTTGTTTATCATTTTCTGCGATATCCCGTACTATCCCTTGAAATATCACTCTAACAAAATCTAAGATATTGTACCAGAATAACGGGGAAAAAAGGAACGTTTTTTTATCCTTGACAGTCTAGTAGGGATTGATATACTGATTACGTGTCTACTTTGACGGAATGATGTGGATATTTTAAGTCAGCAGAACAATACAATAACGCGGGGTAGAGCAGTCTGGTAGCTCGTCGGGCTCATAACCCGGAGGCCGTGGGTTCAAATCCCACCCCCGCTACCAATATAATCAAGGGATTGCGGCTAGTACCGCAACCCTTCTCATCTCTGTTTCTGCTAAAATTTTGCCAATCTTATCAGACACCCCATCCAATATCTCAACTCCACCCCTAAGACTTTGTGCATGATGGTGTGCAGTATAATCTCTAAATGTGTAAGTACAGCCTTCGGCAATTTTCCTAACCCCAGACATTGCTGAAAATTTTTTCTCTCTACGCCCTGTGGCTATTTTGAAATTCCTAAACACATAGGAAGTTCGTTCCTATTTCTTAAATGTATTGGGCTTCACTAACATTCTACAAAGTCTCACCTGTTTTAAGTAATTCTCGCTATTTATCCTCCATCTTCCATATTCCATACCAGTCAGGGACTGGCGGACTCTTTAAAAGGATATCGCATCTCTTAGCCATAACCGATCCTATTCCCAGCCTATACTCGTAATAGATTTTTTGAAAAAGCCTTTTCGCTGACTCCCATTCCCCTCTGCAATATTTTGAATAGGCCTCCGAATATTCCCCGGTAGAATTCTTTTTAGTTTCAAATCTGGGATCGTTATCAATGAGGAGTTCATAAAGAGTAATGGGCTCCCTGAAGTGCTTTAATATTATTTGGTCTATGAACCGATAAGAGAACCTATTGTCAGAATGAATATACGTATCAGCAAATTTAAAAAAACGGTCGGAGATTAAAACCCTTGCATCATACAATCTGGAAATCCCCTCAATTCTAGCGGCTTCATGAATACATCTGCCTACAGGGTGATGTCGTTTATCTAAAGGATAGTAAATAAATGAAACTTCCCCTACCGTAATACCAAAGCCGATATCAATACGAGGTTTAAAGACACCAACACCAATGGAATCATTATACACACGCATACGTTTTGTCAATCTGTAGATATTTTCAAGAATGTACTTTGCGTTATCTTCCGGAAATATCCCCATCACACCGTCGCCATATATCTCCGCATAAGTGTTCTCGTGCCCAAGATAGAGTTCCTTATAAGAAGTTTCGTGGACATCTAGTATAAATTCTTCATAGGTAAAGGCTTTTTCTCCGCGGTTTTCAATGCCACGGTAGATGCCCTGTTCGAAATTCAACAATATATCCGTCGAATCCCTGAGATCGCAGAACATAGCAATTCTCTTTGTTTTTTCGGTTGGGAATTTAACGGTATTGGTTTCCATCTCTGTTTTCAAAAAAGGCCGCTTCTTTACAATTACCAAACCGTGTTATATAAATTGCTTTATTTATATTTATCATTATTTTGAGTACTGCAGCATGAACGTTATGGAATAATAATTTAAATCATTTTAGCAGAAATAATAAAATTTATCAAGAAAAGTAGCGGAAACCCTATGGAAGATTTTAGCATAATTCTTTTATACTTTTTATTGATAGTTTATTGCCAACTAAAGTAATTGATTTTCTACTTCACGCATTTGCTAAAATTAACGAAAAAGGGCATATTGATCTTATTATAGTAGGAAAAGGAACTTCAGAAGGCGAGTTAAAGAGTTTAACAAAAGAACTACACATTGAAGCTCAACTCTCTTTCGTTGGAACCAGAAACCACGACGAAATACCTTTGTGGTTAAATGCCTGTGATGTCTTCTGTTTACCCAGTAATCTTGAAGGTTTTCCCACTGTCGTAGTGTAGTAGTGCACTTGCATGTGGAATGCCTGTTGTAGCAACAAATGTTGGCGGCATTCCAGAAGCAATAGCAAATGAATCCTTAGGTATATTGGTGAAACCGGGTAACAAAGAAGAACTGGCTCTTGCCCTCAATAAAGCACTTGATAAGGAGTGGGATTATCCGGCTATAGCAGAATACAGGAGACAGTTTTCGCGGGATACAATTGCTGATGAGTACATCAAATTATTTAAGTCGTTTTAAAGAAGGTAATAAA
>MHXP01000053.1 GCA_001824485.1 Planctomycetes bacterium GWA2_39_15
CCCACTACGAGGCGCTTAACGCACTCGTTGAAGGTGCAAAAAAGGCAAAGGTAAAATACCATGTGGGTATAACGGCTTCTTCAGATACCTTTTATCCAGGCGAGGAAAGAAAGGATTCATTTGCAAAATACATCCTGAGAAGATTTCAGGGGGCTACGAAAGAGTGGCAGAATCTCCATGTATTGAACTACGAGATGGAATCATCAACAGTCTTGACGCTCACCTCATCAATGGGCCTCAAAGGCGGATGCATAACTGGGGTAGTCAATAAGATAGGTATGGAAAAGATAACAAAAGAGAGCCTTAAGGCTGGACAAGAAAATGCGATAAGGGTTGCAATCGTTGCAGTAGAATGCCTGTTATAAACATGTAGGGGCAGGCTTGAAACCTGCCCCTACATTAACTGGTTATGTGGATTTTATGAGACGTCGCAAATTGTAAACACCCCCAAACCCTTATGGTAGGTCAAGCGTCCTCGCCTGATATTATAATAATTGTGGCTGGTTCAATCTTGCAGATTGAACCATATGTTTTGAACCGGGATCCAGGTTTCGAACTTTCGCCAACCATGAAAAAATACCAAATGTTTCGGTTCAATCGAGGACGATTGAACCAGCAAAAGAATACCTATTATAAACACGTAGGAGCAGGTTTCAAACCTGCCCCTACATTGTTTTATGGTTGAGACGCTTGTAAAGATTTTATACCCTCTATGAATTTCGGCTCAATAATTCCTTCCGTAACCTGCGCTTCAGAGATTAGTCCCCTTTTGACATAAAAATCGGTGATAATTTTTAAGGAAGCATATAACGAAGCGATGTTTTCTGACTTTTTCATTGCCTCACTATTTTCATTCAAATCAAGCATGTGAACTTCGGTATCAATGCCTCTTTGTACTTCTGCCCTGTCCAAGCCTTCTGCCTTTGCCATGATATCAATCGCCTCGTCTCTGTTTGAATTTATAAAATCCCTTGCCTCAAATAGAGATTTCACTATGCCCTGAACATCTTCAGGTCTTTCTTCAATAATCTTTGCATGAAACGCCAGCACATCCGTTATTATGCCGGGAGTGTCCGACGCCTTACATAATATTTTATACCCCTTGTTTAAGGCCTGTGATGTTACCGGTTCCCACGTATGGCCACCATCAATCTTTCCCGCTTCCATCTCATTTAAAACATCCATTCCGGGGACATCGTGAAATTGGACATCAGATTCCTTTATTTCCGCCTTTTCCAATGCCTTCAGTACAAACAAATTGGAGAAGGTATTTATTCCATGAAAACTTACTGTTTTGCCTTTCAGGTCGGCAAGTGAATTAAATTCCGGCCTTCCGATAATCACGTCCCCCGATTCAGAATAACTGGGTACATACACTACTTTTGTGGGAATTCCCTTAGAATTAATCAGAATCATATCAGCAAAAACGTTAAAAACGCCTTCAACTTCGCCGCTCTTATAGAGCTCAATTGATTCTTCAACGCCTTTTTTGAATACCAGTTCTGCACTGACATTATTTTTTTGGAAGAAACCTTTTTCCTGAGCAATAAATGCATGGGCATACCCCTGCCAGATACTTATCCCGATCTTTATGGGCTTTTTCTCTTCGACTTTGGCGCTGACAGTTTCCGGAGCCTTCTTCTCACAGACGACAGCACAACACCCGGCTACCACTGTTACACAAATAACTAACAAACCTGATAAAAACCCTTTTGCCATCATACTTTCCTTCTCCTTTTTTATATCATTCCTATTCAATCAATACTAATTCAATGTTTAGGAATTTCAATCATGTATGATTTCCCTCTGAAAAGAAGGACGCTCGAAGGCCGCCTAATTCAATGTATAGGAATTTCAAAGTAGGGGTTGAAAATCTTCAACCCCTACGTACATCGGTAATCATTCAACGGGGCATGCAATAAAAAGTTTGCCCCGAACGGTGTTTAATAAGCCTCCGTTTACAAGGATTTCACGCTCTCTCTCTGTTGCTTTGAGGATAAGGGAAATCTCCTTTCCCTGTTTACCTGGTTTACTATTCCACAGCGCCTTTATTTCTTCCTGTCCCTCTTTAACGGCCTTTTTCATGTCCTGAATTCGGATGGAATCGCCTTGCGATATGGAATCATAATCCCCAGAATTCTTGAATAAAAGAGGGACAATGCCAAAGTTTATCAGATTGGAACGGTGGATGCGTGCAAAATTCTTTGCTATTTTTACTTGAATACCAAGAAAATGTGGGGCAAGGGCGGCATGCTCACGACTGGAGCCCTGCCCATAATTTTCACCACCTATAATAATTCCTCCACCCTTTTCCTGACATCGCTTCGCAAATGATACATCGACCTTTTCGTAGACATGCTCACTAATGGCGGGTATATTACTTCTTAAGGGAAGTACTTCATTCCCTGCCGGCATAATATGGTCGGTAGTGATATTATCACCCACCTTTAAAATAACTTCTCCCTCATAATGTTCAGGCAAAGTTTTCAGGCGGGGAAAAGGGGCGATATTCGGACCTCTTATAATTTCTACGGTACTACGTTTTTTTACGGGCAATGGTTTTATAATAAGATTTTCGTTAAACAGGTATCGCTCGGGTTCTTTAACCTGCGGGCAATCCCCTAATTTTCTGGGGTCTGTAATCTTTCCAAAAATGGCGGCAGCCACGGCTGTTTCAGGGCTGCACAGGTAAACCTGGTCTCCCTCCGTGCCGCTTCTGCCGGAAAAATTCCTTGGAAATGTCCTTAGTGAAACAGTACCGCCAGCCGGGGCCTGACCCATCCCAATACACCCCAAACAGCCTGACTGATGGATACGAGCACCCGCATGGATGAGCGTCAGGACGCCATTTAATGCAGCGACATTTTCAATGACCTGTCTGCTTCCCGGATTGATCTCGAAACTTACGTTGGGGTGAACTGTTTTTCTTTCTATAACTTTACACACGATCATGAGGTCACGAAAAGAAGAGTTAACAGATGAGCCAACAATAGCCTGAGCCACAGGAGTTCCTTCCACCTCTGAAACTTTTTTAACGTTGTCGGGTGAAGAAGGACAGGCTATCAGCGGTTCTAGTGTACTTAAATCAATTTCATCGTGTTCGTCGTATACTGCATCTGGATCGGCATTGTGTTCCCTCCAGACCTGTTCTCTACCCTGTCTTTTAAGGAATTCAAACGTTCTTTGATCTGAAGGGAAAACCGTAGTGGTAGCGCCCAATTCTGCGCCCATATTAGCTATTGTGGCTCTGTCAGTAACAGAAAGCGTATCTACTCCAGAGCCATAATACTCGACAATCTTACCTACACCCCCTTTGACGGTATGTCTCCTGAGCATTTCCAGGATTACATCCTTGCCAGAAACCCAGGGAGGCAATTTCCCAGTCAGCTTTACGCCGAGTATTTTTGGAACCTGAAAGTAAAAAGGTTCGCCCACCAGCGCCAGAGCAACGTCCAGCCCACCCACCCCGATAGCAATCATACCAAGGGCGCCGCCCATAGAGGTATGGCTGTCAGAACCTAGTAACGTCTTGCCTGGTGCGCCGAAGCGTTCAAGATGCACCTGATGTGAAACACCGTTGCCCGGTGGAGAAAAATAGATGCCAAAACGCTGGGCAATGGATTGAAGAAAGCGATGGTCATCGGCGTTTTTGTAATCTGTTTGGAGGAGATTGTGGTCAACGTAGCTGACGGAGAGTTCAGTCTTAATGCAACCAACGTACATGGACTCAAACTCCAGGTAGGCAAGAGTGCCTGTGGCATCCTGGGTAAGGGTCTGGTTGATGCGGATGCCGATCTCAGTCCCTACCTGCCATGTGCCTGTAACGAGATGTTCTTCTATTATTTTTCGTGCTAAAGGTTTTTTCATAGTAATTTTTGGACACGGATAAGTGCACTGTGGCGTAGCCACAACCAAATTGACCACCCCTCAATCCCCTCATTCGCAAGGAGGGGACAAAGGGGAGGTAATATAATTTACTGAAAAAACCAGCTTAAAAATCTTTGCTAAAAAAGCAAGGTTTTATAAATTTGTATACAGATTATCATAGTAGGGGTTTAAAATCTTAAACCCCTACGGCACATATTGGTGTTATCAGCGAAATCTGCATTACTATAACTACACTGCTTCTAGTTCGGTTTTAAAAGCTTCTGCGGTTTGGATACGGTTATCAGGGTTTTCTTCCAGCAGTCCTAAGACAACCTTGTTCAGCTTATCCGGAATGTCCTTGTTGATTTCATTGGGAGGGATGGCAGCCTCCTGCCATAATTTTCCCGTTATTACCCGATAAAAAATCAAACCGACGGAATACAAGTCAGAAGAGGCGTCCATCCTGATCTTTTTCAGTACAGACTTTTCACTCTCTCCACTGCGTAATAACCGAATCATTTCTTTCTGTTCAGGCGCGGCATATTCCTTGCTCATACCACAGATAATTTCCCCTATTTTAATAGTGCATTCTAGATCTATGAGCGCCATCGTACCCGTAACAGGGTTCAGGATGAGGTGACCGGGCTTGATATCAGAATGAATGTATCCTTTGGAATGCATGTGATGCAGGGGCAACATAGCGCTGGAAAAATATTGAATCACACGCCCGATTTCACTTTGATCCGTCAAACCCTTCTTTTTGTAATATTCAACGACATCTTCCCCTTCAAAATGGGATATAACAAGATAATTCTGGCCTATTACCGAATTATTATCCTTGTGCATCATATCCGTCCCTTCTGCATATCTAACGGGAATTTGAGGATGCAAAAAGAGGGGGAGTATCTTATATTCTCTCGAATAGTCGTTAGCGGGAGAATACTTCATACCCCATTGTTTTTCTTTAAACTCGGGATTACAGAGGATGGCGTAATTTGCCCTGTGTCCTGGTGCTATTTTAAATTCTTTAAACAAATATTTATTGATAGAATACATGTTAAATTCCTTTAATTATGTGTAAATGCAAAAGTTCCTCCTTTGTTAAGCGGGAATTTCTGTTCCTGTCAGGAGAAAACTCCCGATGTCATATGCAAGCCTTTAGCCTTCATCCCTCAACCTTTAACTGCTTTCACGACCATGCCTGCCGCTTCTTTCATGTCTATTGCGGAAATGACATTCAAACCGGAATCATCCAGCATTTTTCTGGCTATATCAACGTTTGTCCCTTCCAGGCGCACCACCAAAGGAATGTGAATGCCCACTTCTTTAATGGCTTGAATAATACCAGATGCGATGACATCACATTTCATGATTCCACCAAAAATATTGATCAAAACAGCCTTTACTTTTGGATCGGATAAAATAATCTTGACCGCTTGTGTCACCTGCTCTACGGATGCATCGCCTCCAACATCTAAAAAATTAGCAGGTTCTCCTCCATGTAGTTTGATAATATCCATTGTAGCCATGGCAAGACCTGCGCCGTTAACAAGACACCCTATATTCCCATCGAGGCTTATGTAACTAAGCCTGTGTTTTCTTGCTAAAACTTCAGATGGAGAAAGGTCTTGATTTAATATAGCCATTATTTCTTTTGAAAATTCAGGGTGACGGTATAAGGCATTGTCGTCAATATCCATCTTGGCGTCTAGTGCACACAACTCATCATCCTCCATCACGGCTAGTGGATTAATCTCCAATAACGAACAATCATTTTTAATAAACGCATTAAACAGATTTGTAACAAGGTTGGTAAGTCTTGTTGAAAGTATACCTGAAATGTTTAATTTAGTGGCAATGCGACGCGCCTGAAAAGGATGCAATCCAGAAAATACGTCTAATGGTTCTTTGATGATTTTGTCAGGCATTCTTTTGGCTACTTCTTCTATTTCTACCCCGCCTTCAGCGCTGACTATCAGAACTGGCGTTTGAAGAGAACGGTCAATAGTAATGGAGAGGTACCATTCTTTCTTAACCGAAACAGCATCTTCAATGAGAACATATTTAATTTCGATACCTTTTTGATCGGTCTGGCGTGTTACAAGGCGAGTCCCAAGCATACCCGCTGCGTACGATTGGGCTTCAGGTGGCGTAGTGGCAAATTGAATACCGCCGCTTTTGCCTCTCCCCCCTGCAAGTACCTGTGCCTTTATGACACAACGTTTGCAGTCAATTTTGTGAAAAATGCCTGAGGCTTCATTGCTATCAGATATAGCTTCACCACGCGGAACACAGACATCGTATTTTTTAAGGATGTTTTTTGCTTGAAATTCATATAACTTCAAGAGTATTGGCCCAAGAATAACTTTAATCTCCTTTCCCCCTTTACAGAAGGTGGATTAAGAGGAGATTTTATACACATTGAGAGCCTATAGTTTATGCGGATTTATATAAAAACCTCAGATTATTTCAGTTTCTCAGGTTTAATGGCATTTCGGAGATGGGTACGTACCTGTTCAATCATTTCTCCATCAGAAATAGAAGTGATGCGTCCTTCCATGTATTGGTTTTCCACCCAGTCCTTAATCTTTGCAACTCCTTCGTGGTTTTTAGGAATTTGCTCATTACCTTCCAATCCGAAAAAGATATTAATCCACTGTGCAATGCCAGATACGCCTGATTTGTCTGTAACTGCAACTCCAATCGGTCTATTTAAGAGTTTCTTCGTATTAAAAATGTTGTATATTTCTTCATTTTTCATTAATCCATCTGAATGTATGCCAGCGCGGGTAACATTGAATTCCGAACCAACAAGAGGTTGAGTCGGAGGAATTACATAACCAATTTCATTTCTATAATAGTCAGCAATCTCCGTAATTAACGTAGTGTCTATTAATTCATCCTCGCCCCGCAAAGCCATATACTCAATCACAAGCGCTTCTACTGGTGTATTTCCCGTTCGTTCTCCCAGACCCAGCAAAGTGCCGTTAATAACGCTGCATCCGTAAAGCCATGCGGATGTGGCGTTACTTACAGCCAAATAAAAATCATTGTGGCCGTGCCATTCCATATATTCAGAAGGGACTCCGGCAAAGTGGTTGAGACCGTAAACAATGCCAGGCACGCTGCGGGGCAAGGCGGCACCCGGGTAACTGACGCCCATCCCCATGGTATCACAGGCGCGAATTTTTACAGGCATTTTGCTTTCTTTGGACAGTTTCATAAGCTCCTGGGCAAAAGGCACAACGAAACCGTAAAAATCTGACCTGGTAATATCCTCA